>NZ_JAQDVB010000008.1:0-46624 GCF_027674365.1 Coprococcus sp. AM11-30B
GTTGAAGTAGGAATGAAACATAGAAGTTTGTAACTTTTTATAAGTTTTCAGTAACGGTAAGGCAGTGACAAAGAGATATCGCAAGAAGATTACAGTAGTGCTCTCCTTGGTATTACCTGTCATATTATTGTTTGCAATATTAAATTGCTTTACCACGTATGTGTTTTATGAAGATTATAAATATAAAATGAATCTTATGACAGAGATTGCTGCAAAGGAAGAATTTTCCGGGCTGGATGTTGTTTCGGAATTGCTTAAGGATAAGGATATTGAAACGAACGAACAGGGAAGGCAATTATTGGAGCAATATGGATACTGGGGAAATAATGGGAATACATTTTATTCACAATTCCGGCATCAGGTTATGATGACCGGTGCTGTAAGCACTTTGATATGCGTGCTTCTTTTGACCTTTTTACTTTATTGGAAGAAAAAAGAAGATGCGTGTCATCAGAAAATTTTAGACCAGTTGGAAGAAATTCTGATCAGATTCCGTGAAAATAAATTTGATGATTTACTGAAAACGGAAAATCATGCAGAACTGGAAAAATTGAATGACCAGCTTGAAGCAATCGGACATCATATTCAGTTGCTAAAGGAAGAAGCAAGGGCAGAAAAGGAGAACACGAAAGAAATGGTTTCTGATATTTCTCACCAGTTAAAGACACCGGTTGCAGCTTTGGATACATGTTTTAGTGTGCTGATGCAGAATGACTTAAGTGCCACAGAACAGGAGGAGTTTCGTATCCGTTGTCGGAGTGCTCTGGATGGACTGGAGATATTATTGCAGTCGCTTCTTGAAATATCCAAGATGGAAACTGGACTGATTCAGATTAATAAGAAAAAACTTCCGCTTATGGATACTGTCATATCTGCTGTGAACCGCACTTATCCTAAAGCGGATGAGAAAGAAATTGAATTCGTTTTTGACTATGAAAAAGAGCTGGAAACATGCACGATTATGCAGGATAAAAGGTGGTTTGGTGAAGCTGTGATTAACGTTTTGGATAATGCAATCAAGTACAGTCCGTGTGGTTCAAAAATATTTATCCGGTTACAAAAAAGAAACGATCTTGTAAGAATGGAAATTGAGGATCAGGGAATTGGTATTCCGCAGAATGAGTATCACAAAATTTTTCAACGATTTTACAGAGGAAGTTCCAAGGAGGTCATGGAAAAGAGTGGTACAGGAATCGGACTTTTTCTATCGAGAGAAATTATCGAAAAACACGCAGGTACGATTACGGTAACCTCCGGCAAAAAGAAAAAAGGAAGCACGTTTGTGATTCAATTACCATATGTTGGTTAAATTTTAAGTGAGCAGAAATCTTACAATTCTGTAAGACTTCTGCTCGTTTTTTGAAAGTGAAATGAAAGATTGCCCTGATACAATTTGGATGTAGGTTGAAAAATGACCAAATATATAAACAGGCAAAGAAAGCGTGCTGAAAAGGTACGCTTTACAGAATTGAAAAGGAGGCAACACATGAGTGTGATATTAGAAACCAAGCAGCTTTGTAAGTTTTATGGCGCAGGTGAGAATCAGGTCAAAGCGGTCAATCAGGTGGACATTCAGATTGAGCAGGGAGAATTTGTCGCAATTGTTGGAAAGTCAGGTTCCGGTAAAAGTACATTACTTCATATGCTTGGAGGGCTAGACACCCCGACAAAAGGCAGTGTTACTTTAGCAGGGAAAGATTTATACAGGATGAAGGAAGATGCCCTTGCTGTTTTCCGCAGAAGAAAAATCGGATTTGTTTTTCAGGCATTTAATCTGGTTTCATCTGTTAATGTCTGGGAAAATATTGTACTGCCACTGGGGCTGGATGGAAGAAAAGTGGATGAAGCGTATGTAAATGATATTATTGCAACTCTGGGGATTGAAAAGAGAATTTACAATCTGCCAAATCAGTTATCCGGAGGACAGCAGCAGAGAGTAGCAATTGCAAGAGCACTGGTGAATCGTCCGGAAATTATATTTGCAGATGAGCCGACAGGAAATCTTGATTCCAAGACCAGTGATGAGGTGATCGCCCTACTTAAGATGACAGCAAAAAAATATGGACAGACAATTGTAATGATTACCCATGATGACGAAATTGCACAGGTCGCTGACCGTATTCTGGTGATTGAGGACGGACAGGTGGTGGATTTTAGATGAAGACAATAAGCAGGATTGCATATAGCAATGACAAAAAGAACAAGACAAGAAGTATACTGATTATGATGTCCATATGTCTGACTACGATGCTGCTTGTGATTATCAGTACTGTGGGAAATGGAATGATACGTTTGCAGAAAAGTCAGGCGGCAGGCTCATATGGAAGCAATTATGGTCTGTTTGTCGCAGCAGATGCCTCGCAGTTAAAGGAAGTAAGCCGCCGTGCAGAAATAGATGCAATAGGAATTATGTGTACAGAAGGCATCATAAAAGGCAATGAAAATGGCGGGTTTGTCTGCATGGATGAGACTGCAAGAAAAATGCTTCCCTATAATAAGGAATATGAGTTAAAGGAAGGAAAGTATCCGGAAAAAATGCAGGAAATTGCCGCAGGAAGAGCATTTTTTCGTGCAATGGGGTATGGTGATGTAAAAGTCGGAGATACGGTTACACTGGATTACCGCGCAGGGATGCAGTCAGAATATAAGCCGGAAGAATTTGTTGTCAGCGGAATCCTATATGATCGGGATGAGTATACCATCGAGGCATCTTATGTTGCTTTCGGGTCACAGGAGTTTTATGATGAGCACGTCGCAGAGAATGACAGACAGTATAATATCTATTTTACGTTAAACGATTCTGCAAATGTATCTATGAATAATATTGAACCGGTTATAAAACAGATTGCAGCATCTTGTGGAATCGAAGAAAAAAACGTTATAGTCAATGATCTCTATTTGCAATGGGTCTTGCAGCCGAGTTATGAAACGATTGCGGTATGTGGAATTCTGATTCTTGCAATTGTACTTTTCTCTGTTGTGGTCATTTATAATATTTTTCAGGTCGGTATTGTCAACAAGATACAGGAGTATGGAAAAATCAAGGCTCTGGGAGCGACAAAAAAGCAGATGAAACAACTGATCTTCAGAGAGGGCATTTTTTTGACAATTTTTTCAATACCGGTTGGATTGCTTCTTGGTTTTCTGATTGCAAAATGCGGTTTTAACTGGCTGGTAGAACAGGGAAATCTTGTATCAACCCAAACTGGCTCTATGGGAGTCCAAAATCAGCAGGTGCCACTGCTTTCCCTGCCTGTTATACTTCTATGTATTTTCGTATCATTTCTTACCGTTGCTTTGGCGCTGCGTAAACCAATGAAAATTGTTTCACGGATTTCACCTATCGAAGCAACACGGTATTTAGAAAATGCAGAAACACACAAAAAAAGAAAACGAAATGGCAGAAAAAATGTCACCGTGTTTTCTATGGCAATGGCAAATATAACGGGTAATCCAAAAAGAACCATTGGTACCATCCTCACACTGGGGCTTTCCTGCGCATTGTTTGTGATTATCTCTAATTATGTAGGAAATATTGATACGGAGCATGAAGCACGTCTTTCCGTTAATCATGGACAATTTGAACTGCAGCTTGACTATTCTGCTGAGTACGATGAAAGATATCCGGAGAATAATCTGGATACGATTCTGACGGATAATCCATTGAATGATTCGCTGATTGAAGAAATCAAAAGCATTCCGGGCGTGACAGATGTCATGACGAGAGAGATTGTCTCTGTAAATCTGAACGGAACAAGATTTCCGGCTGCTATTGTGAGTAAAAATGATTTTGATTTTATGCGCCAGGACGGGGATATTGGCTCTATGGACTATGATCAGGCGGTAAAGAATGGTGAAATTTTCTTTGGCTGGTCGATGTGGATGGAACAAGATGGATATGCTCCGGGTGAATCCATTGCATTTGACTTTGAGAATGGAAGTGGAACCTATACCTATCAGGGAAAGATTGCAGGATCTTTTGTAAGTGCGGACACTTATCTTGTCATTCCGGAAGGTGTATACCGTTCCATGAATCCGAGGGGAACAGCCTATGGATATCTGTGGGTGGACTGTGATAAAAAAGATGTGGCATCTGTGGAACAGAGTCTGAATACTTTGATTTCTAATACTTCGCATATAAAAATGGATACCTATCATGCACAGTTACAATCTGCAGAATTCGCAGCCCGCATGATGAAGCTCGGCTGTTATCTGTTTATGGCGGTTGTGGGACTCATCGGTTTTATGAATATGGCAAACACCATGATCATGAATATTACGACAAAAAAGCAGGAATATGGTGTATTACAGGCTGTGGGTATGACAAATAAACAATTAAATTTATGCCTGCAGTTACAGGGACTGATTTTTACGGTTGGCACTATATGCGTAGCTTTGATCATTGGTCTGCCGCTCGGCTATACACTTTTTTCCTATGCAAAACATAATGGAATATTTGGAATGAATATCTATCATGTTCCAATCGTACCAATTTTTATTATGATTTTTTTGGTCGGTCTGTTGCAGATTGTACTTTCCTGCGTTTTAAGCAGTAATCTGAAAAAGGAAACGCTGGTAGAAAGAATAAGGTATCAGGGATAGCAAGTAATATGTAATGAACTAGGTCTTAACGAAGAGGAGAAATAGATAACTTCCATTTTGTATGTATGATAAATCTAAACAGTATTTTAGCAACATTTCCTACTGGTTAATTAAATTGAATAGAAATTAAACACTGTTCAATTGAGCAATCTATATGAATATGTTGGAAGGCAGATTGACAGAACATCTGAATGCTGTGGACGATGAAACACAGGAGAGGATGGATATTCTGGTGCGTCAGATGATGGAGAAGCAGGGCATTATGGAAGAAATGAAAGCTCGTGACCAGATGGAATGGGTTAGGGCGGTAAATGGTATTCGTAATATGGCAGAAGAGATTGTGTTAAAAGAATTGATTTACAGGTAAATAAAGAGCTGAACAGGTAGGAAGAAAACTCCTATTTGTTCAGCTTCTGCATTTGTAAGGGTTCAAAGAAGAATCAAATTACAATTCTATATCAGGTGACCATTTCTAAGTTCCGGAAGGTTGTTTTTTTCTGCCATGGTTATAAGTTACACAGATTTAATTATTCCATAGTATGGCTTAAAAAATATCCGAATATAACTTCACAGAAATAATTATAATGGGGAGATTATTTGATATATTTGTGCTAATATTCTGCAATTCTACTGCTAGTCGATTGATTTATGCGTACTCCCATTATAATATGTGTGCAGGAGGTGGATGTATGTATCAAATTAGTAATGAAAAATTCGGTTTATTTGTAACCGAATTAAGAAAGAAAAAGAATTTAACTCAAAAGGATTTGGCTGAAAAATTATATGTATCAGATAAAACGGTCAGCAAATGGGAACGTGGTCTTAGTATGCCTAATGTCGTATTACTCATACCAATAGCTGATATATTAGATGTTACCGTTACAGAATTGTTACGTGGAGAAAAAATAGATACACAGAAAAATATTGATACAAAAGAAGTCGAGGAATTGGTAGTAGGCTCTCTCGATATGGCTGTTAGGAATTCTATTCATCAGCATAGAAAAAACTGGATATTAGCATATTTGCTATGCTTTTTAATATCTATTACAGAAATTATTATGTTAGTCGTATCTGGGAATTCAATAGCTGAGATGAAAGATGATATATTGCTGGTTACAGGGTTAATGCTTTTATTTGGTGCATGGTTTTGTTTCTTTGCCAAAGACATATTACCAACATATTATGATGCAAACAAGATAAATTATGTTTCACAAGGAATTTTTAGAATACATCTAGTTGGTTTATCCTTTAACAATGGAAATTGGATGTACATCTGTACAACTTTAAAAATTTGGACACTTGCAACGGTTGTTCTATATCCTCTTGCAGGTATTATAATAATCAATTGTCTCAATATAGCTTTATGGGATATTTTAAGTAAAATTTTCTTAATTATGATATTAGGTGGTATGGTAGTTTCGATTTACATTATCGGGAAAAAATACGAATAATTAAATTACCTGTTATCGTTGTGGATATTACTAATTTACAACATTCTTCATGGAAAATAAGGAATGATGCAGAAGAGATTGTGTTAAGCGAATTAGCGTACATTTAAAACGTGGAAAGCTCCTTCGGGAGCTTTTTGCTGTTTATAAGTTAATTTCTGCCGGAGCTTTTGATTTAATGATTTGATTTATAAAACTGGCAATGATACAATTAGCGTAATTTGAAAGAAAGCAGAGAAAATATGAGTGAAAAGTTACTGATTGTTGAAGATGACAAAAAATTAAATGATGGAATCCGTCTGGCTTTAAAGAATGATGCTTATTTCTTTTATCAGTGCAGAACTTTGCAGGAGGCTAGAGAGATCTTGAAAAAGGAAGATATCACATTGGTTTTGTTAGATGTGAACTTGCCGGATGGGAATGGGATTGATTTTGTAAGAGAAATAAGGAAAAACAGTCAGGTGCCGATTATTCTGCTTACAGTAAATAACATGGAAGTGGATATTGTAACAGGATTGGAAGCTGGGGCAAATGATTATATTACGAAACCGTTTAGCTTGATGGTTTTGCGTGCAAGAGTGTCTGTGCAGCTTAGAAATAAAGAGGCAGCAGCTAAAAATTCTATGGAGCTTGATGGATTTGAGTTCTATTTCGATAAAATGGAATTTTTCAAAGATGGAGAACCTATTGAACTTAGTAAGACAGAACAAAAGCTCCTTAGAGTGCTGTGTGAAAACAGAGGAAAAGTATTGAAACGGGAATATCTGATTGACGAGGTATGGCAGGGAGATACAGAGTTTGTGGATGCTCATGCTCTGACTGTTGCAGTCAAACGCCTCAGAGACAAATTAGAAGATGATACGCAGAAGCCTGAATATGTCAAGACGGTTTATGGAATTGGTTATACATGGGCGGTGAATGGATGATAGAAACAATTATGTTGATTGTAGTTATATTTGTCCTGAGCGGAGTTTTTTGGTACAGCTTTTTTTATCAGAAAGAAAAAAAGCTTTTTAACCGGCTGCAGCGAATGCTGGATTGTGCAATAGATGGAGAACTGGAACGGACAGAAATATCAGAAGAAAAGTATTCTGCTCTTGAAAACAGCATGAAACAATATATAGACAGTAGTTTTCTGGCAAAAAAAAATCAACAGGAACAGAAAGAAGTGATACAAAAACTTATTTCAGATATTGCGCATCAGACACTGACTCCCATTTCAAATCTTAAAGTCTATGGAGAAATACTTTCTGAAGTGAGTAATGAAAATCAAGAGGAGATAGCTACCATTTTGGAGCAGACGGAGAAATTAGATTTTCTGATACAATCACTGGTCAAATTATCACGAATGGAGAGCGGAATTATAGCAGTACATCCGGAGGATACTGCTATTGCACAGATGTTTGCATCCGTACAGCAGCAGTTTAATGTAAAAGCAATGGAGAAGGATATTTCCCTGAATCTATTTGACACGGATTTACATGCTATGTGTGATGCAAAATGGACTGTGGAAGCACTTGGAAATATTGTAGACAATGCGATTAAATACACAGCATGTGGGGGAAATGTTCAGATAAAAGCCGAGCAGTATTCTTTCTTTGTAAAGATCGATATCATTGATGATGGCATTGGAATAGAAAAAGAAGAAATACCAAAGATATTTGGAAGGTTTTATCGGAGTCTGTCAGTGGCAGACCAGCCAGGAGTAGGAATTGGATTATTCCTTGCAAGAGAGATCATTCAGGCACAAAAGGGGTATATAAAAGTGACATCAAAGAGAGGAAAAGGTTCTACATTTTCTGTGTTTCTTCCAATAGCAAAGAAGGAATAGTATCAAAACTGTGACATTTCAGAAACCAGATGGAGACATTGTCATGATAAAGTCTGTATTGTAAAGATCAATACAGGCTTTTTTGATGGGAGGATGGCATGAATATATTAAAAGCAGTAAATTTACGAAAAATATATGGGCAGGGAGAAACAGAAGTCAGGGCTCTTGATGGTATAAACCTAGAAGTAGAAAAAGGGGAGTTTGTAGCGATTGTTGGAACCTCTGGAAGTGGAAAGTCTACATTGCTTCATATCATTGGTGGTTTGGATAATCCAACATCCGGTCAGGTCATTGTTGACGGACAGAATTTAAGCCATATGCCAGATGAAGAGCTTACTATTTTTAGGCGTAGAAATATTGGATTTGTATTTCAACAGTATAATCTGGTTCCGATGCTGAATGTATGGGAAAATATTGTTCTTCCTGTAAAACTGGATGGAAAAAAGATTGAAAAAGGTTATGTAAATGAAATCATAGATACACTGGGTATTCGGACAAAACTGGAAAATCTTCCAAGTGCACTGTCAGGGGGTCAGCAGCAAAGGGTGGCAATCGCAAGAGCATTAGCGGCAAAACCTGCTATTTTGCTGGCAGATGAACCGACAGGCAATCTGGACTCCAAAACGAGTCAGGATGTATTGGGACTTTTAAAAGTCACCAGTAAGCGTTTTCATCAAACGATTGTAATGATTACTCACAATGAGGAGATTGCCCAGATGGCTGACAGGATTTTACAGATTGAAGACGGAAAAATTGTTTCAGACAGTGGTTTGGCATAGTGAGGGCGATTATATGGTAAAAGTAGAGAATAAAGAAACGTTACGATTATTGACGAAACGTTTTATGAAAATGAACCGAGCAAGAAATATTATTGCTGTTATTGCAATCATGTTGACATCACTGTTATTTACAAGCCTCTTTGTGGGGAGCGTATCCATGATACTTTCCAAAAGAGCAACGGAAATTAAGCAATTTATGGATTCATCCCATGCTATTGCGCAGAATTTGTCAGAAGAAGATGCGGAGAGATTGCAAAAAACAATAGAACAGGATGAAGATGTGGAACGATATGGTTCCGGTATTTTTCTGGGAGCTGGAATGGACGAACGGTTTGGATTTTCCGTAGAGGTCCGATATGCAGATGAAAATATGGCAGAAAGTTTTAATTGTCTGCCAACTACAGGAAGACTGCCGGAGAAAGAAAATGAAGTAGCACTTAGCAGCACGATATTGGAATCTCTGGGTGTTACACCAAAGATTGGGGAAGAAGTAACGCTGACCTGGGAAGTAAATCCTATGCTGAAACAATATAAGACAGATACGTTTCAGATATGTGGATTCTGGCAGGGGGATAAAGCTGTTTTAGGTCAGATGGTCTGGGTATCCGAAGCCTATGCAAAGGAGAATCGTTATCCCGTTACGCAGGAAGAATTAGAAAATGGCATCTACAATGGAGAAAAAGAGTATTCTGTCTGGTACAAGAACCTTTGGAATTTGGAAAAGAAAACGGAAAAGATATCCAAAGCAGCGGGATTTACGAAAGCTGGGACAGGAATGGAAGTCAATCCGGCATATAATCTCTTTGAAGAGGATTCATTTTCATTTTCTTCTTTAATTATAATGATTCTATTTGTCATATTAGCTGGATACCTGATTATTTATAATATTTTTAACATTTCTGTGAAAACGGATATCCGGGCTTACGGATTGTTAAAGAATGTGGGGACAACGGGAAAGCAGTTGAAGAAAATTGTACGTATGCAGGCGTGGAGATTATCAGCTATTGGCATTCCAATCGGATTGCTTTGTGGTTATCTTGCAGGTCTTTGTATGGCTCCGTCCTTGACTGCAGATGCTGCAATTAGTGCACAGGCAGAAAAAACGGCTCAGACAGTAGTATCAGCAAATCCTTTGATTTTTCTTGCAGCGATACTTTTAACGCTTTTAACGGTGTATCTCTCCAGTCTGCAGGCTTGTAAAATGGTGGAAAGAGTTTCGCCTGTGGAAGCTCTGCGTTTGGCAGAAGGAGAGCAGTCACATAGGAAAATAAAAAAGAATACTTCTGTAACCTGGTGGGGGATGGCAGTTCAAAATGTGTTACGAAATTGGAAAAAGGGATTGATTGTTATGCTTTCTATCGCTCTTTCTATGGTGGTTGTCAACTGTATCGTGATGTTGGTGCAGGGATATGATTTTGATTCTTACCGAAAAGTGTTTTTAGCTTCCGATTTTCAACTGGATCAGATGACGGGAAGTTTGTCAAATACGAATTTCAACGGTATTACACCTGAAATCAAAGAGATTTTGGACGAATGTCCTGATAGTGCTAAGACAGGATATGTGTATTATTCTGAGGAAACCCACAAGATGGAGCCGGAACTTCTGAAAACATGGGAAGCATTCGCAGATAAATATGAAAAAAACTGGACCGATTATGAAGAACAGGTTTGGGAAGATGCAAAGGATTCCAATACAGTAAGTGTTCATTTTCTCGGAATCAGCGAGTCGGTGTTTGACAAATTAGAATGGAGAGGGGAAAAATGCTCTTGGGATACATTTAAAAGCGGAAATTATGTGCTTGTAGATTATGGTGATAAATATGCAGAGCATCCGGTTTCTTATTATCAGACTGGGGATGTTTTTCAGATGGAGTACAAAAATGGAAACCAAAAAGATTACGAAGTCATTGGAGAAGCACTGATGCCATATGCATTGGATTATCCGTATGCAGACCTTATCTATATTACGGTATTAGTTCCAGAAGATGAGTATATTACCCAGACGGGAAATGAATCAGCCATGTATGCTGCCATCGATGCAAAGAAGGGCGAGGACAAGCAGATAAAAGAATACATTGATAAAAATATTTTGAAAGAAAATGATATGATCAATGTGTTTTCTGTATTGGACATGAAAGAGAGTTTTCAGCGGTATGTCAGTAAATATTATATGATCGGTAGTTTTCTTGTCATTATTTTAGCTTTTATTGGCATTATGAATTTCTTTAATACAACAGCAACCTCTGTAATCAGCAGAAAAAAAGAACTGGCACTTTTGGAAGTTGTTGGAATGACGAAAAAACAGGTATCGAAAATGCTAGTGGCTGAGGGATTCCTATATTTGGGAGGCGCATTTATGATTGCAGTATTGTTAGTTGTGGTTGGAGCAAAGCAGATTTT
Organism: Coprococcus sp. AM11-30B; assembly: GCF_027674365.1. Lineage (NCBI taxonomy): Bacteria > Bacillati > Bacillota > Clostridia > Lachnospirales > Lachnospiraceae > Coprococcus > Coprococcus sp. AM11-30B. The sequence goes on from NZ_JAQDVB010000008.1 coordinate 11,061, forward strand.
AATAAATACGCTTGGTACGGCATTTTTCTTCCGGCTGCATCTTACGATAGTGCCATGTGTGTTTATGATTCCAATTTTGGTTGGGATCGCGTATGTGATACCAAAGTATCAGTTTGAAAAGATGAGTCGGGAAAGCATTGTTGAAAGGATTCGGAAAGAATAATAACAATATGTAAATTAGGCGTATGGATTTGATGAATCCATGCGCCTTTTTAGAAAAATATAAATAAAAACAAAAGAATCCTAACTTTTTTAATAGTAGGATTGTTATATTATTTAGAAAACAGAGGGAGGCAAATTTGCGAATGGAATACAAAACAGATTCTTTGTTAGTACATCTAGCAAGAGCAGGAGATGAAGATGCGTGTGAAAAACTGGTCAAAAAATATTACTCAAGTATATATCAATATTGTTTGCTACATATCAATGATCCCTATGAGGCAGAGGATTTGACACAAGAAGTGTTTACACGTTTCTTTTCCAATTTATATAGATATAAAGAATATGGAAAAGTTAAGAATTATCTTTATACAATTGCCGGAAATACCGTTAAAAATTATTACAAAAAGAAAAAAGATATTCCATCAGAGGAACTGCTAAAATCAGAGGACTGTAGTAAAAATCATGTAGAAGAGCTAGGAGTCCGATTAACTATTGAACAGGCAGTGAGAAAGTTACCGGAAGAAATTAGAGAAACGGCAGTTTTATATTTTTTTCAGGAATTGAAGCAAAGAGAAATTGCAGAATTACTTCATATCAAACTTTCTCTTGTAAAATATCGAATCGGAAGAGCAAAAGAACTTTTAATGAAAGAGTTGGAGGTGAAAAAAGATGAAGAATTATAAGCAACAAATAAAGGAATATAAAGAGGAGATTGAAGAAAAGTATGTAAGGGCTGAAGCAGAGAACAAAACAGTAAAAGCATGTCAGAATATTTTGTCAGAGTCGGTTTTATCGAAACAATCGCATAGAACATCTTATTTTGAATTTTTGTATGAGCAGACAAAATTCATAAAAAAAAGATGGTGGATTTTACAAGGTTGTGTTCTTATGTGTCTATGGATATGGTTGAGTAATTATACGTCAGACATAAAAGATATGATGAGGATTATGGGAATATCTGCCACAATATTTGTGGTTCTGATTATCCCGGAAATTTGGAAAAACAGAAGAAATGGTGCGATTGAGATTGAGCAGGCGTCTTATTACACACTGCGTCAGATTTGTACAGCAAGAATGTTAATGTTTGGAGTAGTGGATCTGGTGATCGTTATGGTGTTTTTGGCAATTACATATCAAACAACAATACTCTCGTTAAGTGATTTGGTGGTTAATTTTTTGCTTCCGGTAAATGTTTCATGTTGTATATGTTTTCGTGTATTGTACAGCAGATGGGAAAAATCAGAATATATAGCAGTGCTTTCTTGTCTGGTATGGGTTGGTTTATGGATGATGATTGTTGCAAATGATGTTATTTATCAGAAAATTGTAACTCCGGTATGGGTGGCTATGCTGATATTGACTTTTGTATATTTTATTTTTTGTGTTCAGAAGTCATTGGTATTTGATGAAAAAATTTTGGAGGAATACATGTATGAAATTAGAAATTAAAAATGTAACAAAACAATACGGAGAAGTAAATGCTGTCAATAAAGTGAATTGTGTTATGAAAAAAGGAATTTATGGACTGCTTGGAGTAAATGGAGCAGGAAAGACCACATTAATGCGTATGCTTTGTACGATTGTTCAACCATCAGCAGGACAAATATTATGGAATGGTAAAGATATATGGAAACTAGGAGGTGAATACCGAGAAGTTCTGGGATATTTACCACAGGATTTTGGATATTATCCAGATTTGACCGTATATGATTATATGATGTACATTTCTTCTATAAAAGGGTTAAAAATGCCGTTTGCCAGAAAAAAAGTGAAGCAATTATTAAATCAAGTAGGAATGGAAAAATTCAGTAAAAGAAAAATGAAGAATTTGTCTGGAGGAATGGTTAGACGTGTAGGAATAGCACAGGCGATGTTAAACGATCCGCAAATTCTTGTCCTGGACGAACCTACCGCTGGATTAGACCCGAATGAAAGAATACGTTTTCGTAATTTAATTAGTGAATTGTCGGAAGAACGTTTGGTGCTCTTGTCTACACATATTGTATCGGATATTGAGTACATTGCGAATAACATTATGTTAATGAAAGATGGAGAACTTTTTTATGCAGGTACTGCGGAAGATTTAGTATCTTCTATGAAAGAAAAGGTATGGCAATGTAATGTTTCGAGAAGTATGATAGACAAATATATGAATGAATATTTGGTTGGAAATATAAAAACAACAAAAACCGGAGCAGAGCTTAGAATTATTTCAATAGAAAAGCCAACAGAAGATGCTGTGGCTGTAGAAAAAAACTGGAAGATGCATTTCTATTTTATTTTGGAGAAAAATCGGAGGAAAAACAAGATGCTTAAATTAGAATTAAAACGAATTTTTTCAAAGAAAATTAATGTATTTGCAATCGGATTGGCATTGATACTTGCTGTCATTTTTAGCGGATTTGCAGTTACAAGTAATCGCTATGTGGATGAGAATGGAAATGCTAGCACTGGAATTATGGCAACAAGAAAACTTACAGATAACAGACGAGCATGGAAAGGTACATTGACAGAAGATGAACTTGGAAAAGTTATAGAACAAAATAAAAATGCGGTGACACAATCCTCAGAAGAAAATGCGATTTACGGAACGACATTACAACCGATAGATGATATTAGGAGTTTTATAATATCGGTATTAACACCGGATGCAGAATATGATGAAAGTGTTCTGAATCAAATTACAGAAGAAAATATACAAGAGTTCTATGACACTTATCATAAAAATATGGAAAAGATGGCAGAAGAATATGGAAAGACTTCTGTTCAGAAAAAATACTTGGAAAAGAAATATAATGAAATAAAATTACCAGTAGAATACGAATCTTATAGTTCATGGGATACGATGATTATGTATGTAGAAACGTATTCTATTATTCTGGCAATCATAGTTGGTTTTATTTGTGCTGGAATATTTGCAGATGATTTTCAGACAAAAGCAGATGCAGTATTTTTCTCTACAAAGTATGGACGTACAAAAGCTGTTAAAACAAAAATACTGGCAGGAATAGTTACGACAGTTATGATTTATTGTATGGGAATTATATTACTTAGTGTGATTTGTTTTGGAATTATGGGAACCAGTGGTATGAATACACCCTATCAAATGTATCAGGCATATAGTATTTACATTATGTCATATGGACAATACTATTTGTTGACAGTTGTATGTGGATTTATAGCCAGTATGCTGGCGGCTTCAGTGTCTATGTTAGTAGCGGCTAAAATGCATACAATTAGTGTCGCTGTTTGCATTCCGTTCTTTTTATATTGCTTATTGCCATTTATAGGACGGGCACTTTCTGTGTATACAACGCTTTTCAATTTGATACCAACAATTTTGACAAATGTACAGGCAAGTGTAAAAGTCCCACTTATTTATCAGATTGGGAATTGTGTATTTCGACAAATTCCGCTTGTAATGGTAATGTATACAGTGATGGCAATAGCCTTACTGCCTTTTATTTATAAAAGTTTTCGCAGATATGGAAATAGGTAAAAATTGTATTTATTTTGTTAAAAGACCGGATAGAGTTTTTCCAATGGAAAATCCAATCTGTGGATATAACTTCTGAATTTCCTGTACTTTGGCATAATCCAGACAGTCATCGGAATGGTATAGCTTCCCCCGAGTACTCTTCAAGCTAAAGTAGAAATAGTGCAACTTTTACATGATATTATACAAGAATTACATAGAAATATATCGTATTATTGATATGGTATTCTTGAATTGTATGTGAGGAGAAAAACTATGGCAGCGGAAAGAAAAACATTAACACAGCTATCTGTGCCAATATGCTTAGAAACTTTATTTTATATGCTTTCAGGTATGGTTGATACGCTTATGCTATCATCTGTAAGTGATCAGGCTGTAGGAGCAGTGGGAACAGCAAATACATATATAGGTGTTTTTATTATTATGTTTGGAGTAATATCATCGGGTATGATAGCCGTTATGTCACAAAATATCGGAGCTGGAAGACCGGGGATAGCATATCAGGCAAGGCAACTTGGACTTATATTCAACGCATTGATAGGTATCGTAATGTCTGTCGTTCTTGCTACTTTTTCTGGTGGGATACTTAGAATCGTAAGTATTGCTCCGGCTTTGCTTGAGCCGGCTGAAATATATCTTAGAATTGTTGGCGGCACATGTTTTTTAAATGCACTGATTCCTATTTTCTCCAGTTATTTGAGAGTGTTTGGATATACAAAACATTCTTTGATAGGAACGGTTGTTGGAAATGTTCTCAATATAATACTTAATTCAGTATTTTTATTTGCATTCAACTGGGGTGTGATGGGAGTTGCTGTTGCCACGGTTATTTCGAGAGTTGTAAATCTTATTATTGTAGCCGGCATGGGGGCTGTACTTATAAAAGCAAAGCAGAGTCCTGAGCGAATTACATCAAGAAAGATATTTGCACAGATTGTTAAGATTGGTTTTCCTTCTGCGCTTGAAACAGCACTTTACAACATCGCAATGACATTTATAGTGCGTTTTATGAATCAGATGGATGTGGATGGAATGAATGTTACAGCGCGTTCATATGCGATACAGATTGCAAATTTCTCGTATTGCGTGGGAGCTGCCCTTGCTCAGGCAAATGCAATTATGACCGGCTGGAGAATTGGAGCAAAAGAGTTTGAGGAATGTAACAAGGGGACGAGAAAAGCTGCGATATATGGTATCATCACAGCGACATGCTTTTCCGTGACCTTTGCATTTGCCGGACATTTTATCGTGCATATATTTACGGATGATATACAGATGATAAATCTTGTGGTAAAGTTGTTAATAGTAGATATATTTCTTGAACTTGGAAGGGTAACAAACCTTGTATATGGGCAGGCGTTAAAAACGAGCGGAGACGCATTTTTTCCGGTTATATTAGGTGCGATATTTATGTATTTGTTTGCAGTTGGCGGAACCTATTTTCTCGGAATACACATGGGACTTCTGGCTGTAGGAGCATATATTGCTATGGCAGGTGACGAATGTGCGAGAGCAGTGGGAATGGTACTTAGATGGAAGAGTGGAAAATGGAAAAGTAAAGGTCTTATAGAAGTATAGGAGAGATTATGTACTTTGAATTAAAGGAAAATAAACCACATGGTACAAAGGATGATCCGTTTAGTACATATCATATAAAAAATGAAGGACGATCATTTCAGATACCGGTTCATTGGCATGATGAACTGGAAATTATATATGTAAAAAGTGGTTTTTTGACTGTTAGTATATCAGGAGAAAATTATATTGGAACCCCCGGGGATGCTTTTGTAGTGTCGCCGGGTAATCTGCATTTTATGGGTTCACAGACTGGTACAGTGGATTATTTTACTTTCCTTTTTCCGTTAAAATACATATCTTTTTGTATAAATGACATGTTGGATGCTAAATTACTGGAGCCGTTAAAAAATGGTCATCTGATGATAAGTCCAAGAGTAAAAGATACAGCAAAAGAACTATGTGAGCAGTTGGTTGAAATATATGTGGCAAAAAATAAGAAAACTGAGTCCATAATATCTGCTCAGATAAAGACAAAAATAATTCTTTTACAATTTATTCTTGAAATGTGGGAGAGGGGCTTTGTAATTGAAAATGATAAAAGCGGGAGAAATACGATAGAAAAAGAAATGATTTCATATATACAGCAGAATTTTATGGAAAAGATATCATTAAAAGAGTTCGGTGAGCAGTTTCATCTTTCGGAAAAATATATATCGCGATATTTTAAGGAACATTTTCATATTACACTTTCGCAATATATAACACATTTACGGTTAGAGCATGCAAAACAGCTGTTACAAGATACGGATACTCCTGTTACAGAGATCGCAATGCAGAGTGGATATCAGAATGTAAGCTATTTTATCAGAAGCTTCAAAAAAACATATGGAGTTTCTCCGTTAAAATATAGAAAAAAATAAGCTGGGTATATGGTTAGGATAGGACTGGGAAAATATAAAAGATGCCATCAAAAAAGGTTAGGAAACAACCGAAAGGGAGTTTCCTAACCTTTTTGTATAAAAATAATTAGATAAATATTATGTCACAGGAACTTCTCCCGTAGATTTTCGTTCAATTAGCTGCGCATGTAACAAAAATGTACTGATTGAAATGCTATTAAGCAGGCTTGATAGTGCAAAGAACCCGCTTTTCCCAAGTTCAAGCCGGTCTTGTCTGACTGTAGTCAATGGAGGAGACGTATATGCTGCAATCGGAATATCATCAAATCCAATAATACTGATATCCTCAGGCACCTTGTATCCTAGTTGTTGACACTGGATAAGGGCTGAATTGGCAAGAGTGTCCTGACTACAGATGATAGCAGTCATTCCTTTTTCCAGAAACCGAGGCAGGTGCTTTTCCATACATTCAGACAAATAATAAGAGCAGCCGGTAGAATCAGAAGAAGTCTTCAGTCCATGCTGGTGCATGGCACGGAGAAAGGCTGCATGTCGTATCTGAAGAATCTGAGAGCCAAGAGAACCGCTGAGATAGGCAATCTTACGATGCCCAAGTCTGGCAAGATAAGAGACAGCAAGTTCCATTCCCTCATCATTATCAATACCTACATAAGCAGTAGAAGGATTCCCAATAATATAGTTATCGAAAAGCACGGCAGGAGTGTGGCTGGTTTTAAAATCCTGAATCCAAGGGTCGTTCAGGGAAAAGCCGATTGCAAAAGCTCCTACGTAATCATGCTCCAACATAAAAACATCATAACGTTGGTTCCGTTGCATTTGAACGTCCACAGGTACGATTTCAATATCAAAACCGGCTGGTTCAGCCATTTGGCGAAAACCAAGCAGAATGTCATAGGCAAAATGATGTGGCTCTTCGTATTGTATATTCTCTTTTTCTGTTATAATACAGATTTTTTTTACGGGTTTCTTATAACGACGTAGTTTAGTATAACCCAGGGCTACAGCAGTTTCTAAAACCTGTTTCCGTAAAGTTTCGCTGATATCAGGTGCATCATTGAGTGCTTTGGATACAGTACTCTTGGAAACATTCATCTTATCAGCAATATCTTGGATTGTAGTCATAATATGTGATCCTTTCATGAAGTAGGAAAATAAATCTTATTTTATTATATACAATGATATAGTAAAAAGCAATGAACTATAGGAAGAATAAAAGTTTAGACGAGTTTCGAAAACAAGAAAATAAAAAATAATGCACAAAAAAACAAGGTTGGAAATGTGAAAAAATAACAAAAAAAAGCAGCGGATTGAAAAGAGATTGACGAAAAATTGAAAAAGACGTATATTAAGTTTAACGAAACAATACGAAACAGAAAATGAAAGGAAGAAAGACGATGAAAAGAGGGCTAGCAACATTTCTAACAGGAATCATGACTGTAACGCTGGTGGCAGCAGCACTAACCGGATGCGGGAGCAGTACGGCGGATAAAAGGTCAGAAAAAGTCAGACTGATGGTATGGTCTCCATCCGAAGATCAGTCAAAAGACAGTGGTGAATGGCTTCAGACAATGTGTAACAATTTTGCAAAAGAGCACCCGGAATGGGATATTACATTTGTCTATGGAGTAGCTGACGAAGCGACTGCCGCAGATCAGGTGGCACAGGATCCGGAAGCAAGCGCAGATGTATTTTTGTATGCAAATGATAGGATCACATCGCTTACAGATGCGGATGCAGTAGCAAAATTTGGTGGAAAGTATAAAGAAGAGATTGAATCAACCAACTCGGAAGAGCTTCTAGATTCGTTGACGGTTGACGGAGAACTTTACGGGGTTCCGTTTACAACTAATACCTGGTATATGTTTTATGACAAGTCTGTATTTTCAGAAGAAGATGTGAAAAATCTGGATACGATGCTGGAAAAAGGAACAGTATCCTTCCCATTCACTAATTCGTGGTATCTTCCGGCATTCTATCTGGGAAATGGATGCACCTTGTTTGGAGATGGAACAGATGAGTCAAAAGGAGTTGATTTTGCAGGAGAAAAGGCAGTGGAAGCAACCAATTATGCAATTGATCTGGCAGCAAATCCAAATTTTAAAATTGATGCAGATGGATCAGGACTTGCAGGACTTCGTGATGGCAGTGTAAAGGCAATGTTTACCGGATCGTGGGATGCAAATGCAATAAAAGAAGCACTTGGAGAGAATATGGCAGTTTCATCGCTTCCGACTTATACAATTAACGGACAAGAGAAGCAGATGCTAGCATATGCCGGTTCAAAGGCAATCGGAGTTAATGCACATAGTGAATGTATGGAACAGGCAGTTGCACTTGCTGTTTATCTGGGAGGAAGTGATGCACAGAGAGCACACTACGAGATGAGAACCGTGATTCCATGTAATACAGAACTTCTGAAAGAAAAGGATATTGCATCCGATCCTCTTGTTCAGGCACAGAATGATACCTTTAATAATACATCAATACTCCAGCCGTTCGTGGCATCCATGAGTAATTGCTGGACACCGGTCGAGAATATGGGAAAAGGAATTCGTAACAAGAGTGTGACACACGAAAATGCCGAAGAACAGACGGAAGCAATGAATGAAGCAATGAACAGCAATGGAATTAATTAAGAGGTGAGCGGAATGAGTATGTTTAAGAAAAAAATCAATGAATTTCCAACGCCATATACCTGCAAAAATGCAGTGAAAAAAGGTGGAGTAGAGACTAAGCTTTCCATGATTCTGATGGGATTTGGAAACATTGTACATGGTCAGATTATCAAAGGACTTTTGTATCTGGCAGTTGAAATTGCCTACATCGTCTTTATGGCAGTAAATGGAATTGGGTTTATCGGTGGTTTACGGACACTTGGAACTGTGCAGCAGCAAGAAGTATGGGATGAAGCGAAGCAAATCTATATTTATACAAAAGGAGATCAGTCCGTTCTGATTTTACTTTATGGTGTGGCGACAATCTTGTTGACAATTCTTATGATCCTTGTATGGAGAGGAACCTTAAGAAGTGCATATAAAGCAGAATGTATTCAGAAAGCGGGAATGCATGTAAATACATTTGCAGAAGATCTGAAATCCTTTCTGCATGAGAATCTGTATCGCTTGTTTATGACGCCACCAACGGCATTCATCTTTGTGTTTACTGTACTTCCGTTGGTGTTCATGATCTGTATGGCATTTACTAATTACAGCCGTATCGGCAACCATCTGATGCTGTTTGACTGGGTGGGACTTGATAATTTCAAGACATTGTTTGATTCCGAAAGTATTCTTGGAAGTACCTTCTGGTCTGTTTTGGGATGGACGATCATCTGGGCGTTTTTTGCAACTTTCAGCAATTATATTTTTGGAATGATCCTTTCCCTTCTGATTAACAGAAAGGGAACAAAAGCAAAAGGATTCTGGAGATTTTGTTTTGTTCTTTCCTGTGCAGTGCCGATGTTTGTATCTCTTTTGATCATGCGTACCATGTTGCAGCCGGAAGGAGCGGTCAACGTACTTCTCAGAAATATTGGATTGATTGCAAGTGATGCAAGCCTTCCGTTTTTTACAGATGCGACATGGGCGAGAGTGACTGTTATCATCATCAATGTCTGGGTAGGAGTACCGTATACACTGCTTCAGCTGACAGGTGTACTTCAGAACATCCCGGGAGAACTTTATGAAGCCGCAAAAGTGGATGGAGCAAATGCATTCCAGACATTTACAAAGATCACGCTGCCATATATGTTGTATGTGACAACACCGTATCTGATCGTAACCTTTACGGGAAATGTCAATAACTTCAATGTCATTTATCTTCTTTCAGGAGGAGATCCGGTAACAAACCTTTCTTCAACTGCAGGTAAGACAGACCTTCTGGTTACATGGCTTTACAAACTGACAATTGATAAACAGTACTATAATATTGGTGCGGTAATCGGAATTATGACCTTTATCATTCTGGCAATCGGTTGCCTTCTTACATACCGTAACAGTAAATCCTATAAAGAAGAAGGAGGATTTTAATCATGGCAGGAAAGAAATTACAATCTGCAAAAAAGAAGAAAATGATCAACAATACGATCGTACATATTGTTCTTGCGGTGTTGGCAATTATCTGGCTTTTCCCAATTGTATGGGTAATTCTGACGAGCTTCCGTGCGGAAAAAGGCTCTTACGTATCAACCTTCTTCCCGAAAGCATTTACGCTTGATAACTATATAAAACTGTTTACTGATACATCCATTTTGAATTTCCCGCAGATGTTTATGAACACATTGTTTATTGCAATTTGTTCCTGCATTTTATCAGCATTTTATGTGCTGGCAGTTTCCTACTGTTTGTCCAGACTGAAATTTAAAATGAGAAAACCATATATGAACATGGCAATGATTCTGGGATTGTTCCCGGGATTTATGTCCATGATCGCTGTGTATTTTATCTTAAAGGCGATGGGACTTACAGAAGGAAACCTGATTAAACTGGCTCTGATCTTATGTTATTCCGGTGGTGCAGGACTGGGTTTCCAGATTGCAAAAGGATTCTTTGATACAATTCCGGTTGCAATTGATGAAGCTGCACTTTTGGATGGATGTACCAGATGGCAGATTTTCAGCAAGATCACACTGCCACTTAGTAAGCCGATCATTGTATATACAGTGCTGACATCTTTCATGGCTCCGTGGCTCGATTTCATTTTTGCAAAGGTAATCTGCAGAGCAAACTCAGACCAGTATACGATTGCAATTGGACTTTGGAAAATGTTGGAAAAAGAATATATTGACAGTTGGTACACCAGTTTTGCAGCTGGGGCAGTTCTGATTTCAATTCCGATTGCGATTCTGTTCTTGTTCATGCAGAGATACTATGTAGATGGAGTATCAGGTGCAGTGAAAGGATAAGAAAGATGATGAAAGATAAAATAGAATTAAAAAAATATTATTCTACAAAAGAGTTTCTTGAAAATTATATTTATGAGGAAAATAATCTTGGCGTAGAATGTACAGAAGAAGGAACGACATTCCGCCTGTGGTCACCACAGGCGGAATGCATTAGTTTAAACCTGTATCAGACAGGAGATGGAGGAAATGCATACAAGCAGATTCCGATGAAAAAAGAAGAAAAGGGTGTGTGGAGTTGGGAGAGCAAAGAAGAACTTCACGGTGTTTATTATGATTATCTGATTACACGCAATGGCGAAGAAGTCCGATCAGCAGACCCATATGCAAAGGCATGCGGAGTTAACGGATTGCGCAGCATGGCAGTGAATCTGAAAAAGACCAATCCAAAAGGATGGGAAAAAGATCAGACACCAGAAGAAGGACCGGAGAGAATCGTATATGAACTTCACATAAAAGAATTTTCATGGGATAAGGCGGGTGGTTTTACAGAAGAATATCGTGGGAAATACAAAGCATTTACGTGTAGACATACGACTTTGAATAAGGATGGGATTCATCCGACCGGTCTGGATTATTTAAAAGAACTCGGGGTGACACACATTCAGATCATGCCGATGTATGACTATGGTTCTGTAAATGAAGCAGGGGAAGATACTGAATTCAATTGGGGGTACGATCCAGTCAATTACAATGTGCCGGAGGGCTCCTATGCGACAGATGCCAGACATGGTGAAGTTAGAATTCGGGAAATGAAAGAAATGATCCAGGCAATTCATGAAGCTGGTTTTGGTGTAATCATGGATGTTGTCTACAACCATACTTATTCACTGGACTCCTGGTTTCAGAGAACTGTACCTTGGTATTTTTACCGGGTATTTCCGGATGGGAAGATCTCCGATGGTTCTGCATGTGGAAATGATGTTGCAAGCGAAAGAGAGATGTGTGCGAAATATATTCTGGAATCAGTGCTTTACTGGACAGAGGAATATCATATTGACGGATTCCGCTTTGACCTGATGGGACTTCTGGATGTAGATCTGATGAATCGGATCCGAAGTGAACTGGATCAGAGATACGGAAAAGGAAAGAAGATTATTTACGGAGAACCTTGGGCAGCAGATCAGTCGGCAGTAGAAGGCGGCAGAAAACTGGCAGCAAAAGAAAATATTGGGCTTCTGGATGAAAATATCGGAGCGTTCTGTGACAGTACTCGAGATGGAATCAAAGGCTCTGCACTACGTGCAAAGGAAGCCGGGTTTATAAACGGTGCAGAAGGAAAAGAAGATGAAATGCTTGCAAGTGTGGCAGCATGGTGTGTAAATCCTTATCAGGCGGAAGGATTTGAGAATGTCAAAGCACCTTCACAGATTGTTACCTATGTATCAGCACATGACAATCATACCCTGTGGGATAAATTAAAAGAGACAGTCCCGGAGGAAGAATGTATGAGGCTGAATAAAATGGCAGCGGCAGTTTATATGACTTGTCAGGGAACATTGTTTTTCTTATCAGGAGAAGAATTTGCCCGTACAAAAGATGGACAGGATAATACCTTTAAGGCTCCGATTTCCCTGAATCGTATCAACTGGGAAAAGGCATGGGAAAATAGGGAACTGGTTCATTATTATCAGGGATTGATTGCACTTCGAAAACAGCTCTCCGGACTTTGTGACAAATCAAAAGACAGTTATAAACAAATCACGGATATGTGGAAAGAAAAAGACGTAGTAGGTTTTACTGTGCTCAATGATGAAGCATCAAGATGGAGTCAGGTGAAGATAATTTACAATGCAAAAAAAAGTAGTTATAAAGTGAAATATTTGGATGATGGCTGGGAAATCTTAAGCGATGCAGATGACAGCTGGTGTTGGAAAAAAGGAATCTGTGCAGACAGACAGATAGAAGCTGCACCGCAGAGCGTGTTGATACTTGGACGTAAATAATGATTAAGGGGGAGTAGTAAATGAAGTGGATCTATGGCAGACAGGATTGGAAAACGTTGGAGAGAGGACTTGAAAACTGCTATCTTTTAACTAATGGTCTGGGAGGTTTTTCTTCGCTTACGATGACCGGAGCTGTGGCAAGAAATGATCATTCGGTATTCATGGCATGTACGAAAGCTCCAAATCACAGAGTAAATATGGTTCATCGTATAAAAGAAGAACTAGGTATTGGAGAATCAAAGTATGTTCTTTCAACCCAGGAATTTGCGGATGGAACAAAAGAAGAAGGATATCGCTATCTTACGGAATTTTCTTTTGAAACTCTTCCTGTATGGAATTATCTGATAAGTGGAGTGGAGATGGAAAAAGAGATTGTGATGGCACAGGGCAGCAATCAGATTGCATTGAATTATCATCTGAAAAACCGCGGTCAGGAAGAAGCAGTTCTCTGTGTAACTCCGTTTTTTCAATTTGAACCTAAAGGGGAAGATTTGAAAGAAGATAAGATCTTTTCAAGACAAGCGCAAAAGATTACCGATGGAGAGTATGATCTTTTCTTTGAAACAAATGGGAAAGTAGAGGGCTTTCAGGAAAAGAAAGAAACGTATTTTTATCGCTACGATGAATGTGACGGAAGACGGGAAAATGGAACCGCAAGCGCAGTGTATCAGATTAAAAAACGGGTAAAGCCAGGAGAAGAGACAGATTTAACAGTGATTTATTCGATGGAAAGTCTGAAAGGTATAGACGCAAAAAAAATATTTGATAAAATAAAAGAAGAGCAGATCCATTATCAAGAGAAGCTTATAAAGACTTCAGGTTTGAAAAATAAACTGGCACAGACACTGGTTTGTAGTGCAGACAAGTTCCTTTCAAAAAGAGAGTCTACGGATGGATTGACCATCCTTGCCGGCTTTCCATTTTTCGAAGACTGGGGAAGAGATACAATGATTGCACTTCCGGGAATCTGCATCTCCACAGGAAGAGTTGAAAGTGCAAAATCAATCTTGCGGACATTTGCATTTTATGAAAAGGATGGATTGATGCCAAATCTGTTTCCGGAGGGGGAGAATGAGCCACTTTATAATACTGTAGATGCGGCACTATTATTTATCAACTGCGTGTGGTTATATTATGAAAAAACTCAGGACATCAAATTTGTAGAGGAAATGTATCCGGTAATGCAAAGGATTATTTCCGGTTATGAGAGAGGAACAAATTTCAATATCCATATGGAAGAAGATGGTCTTATCAGTGCCGGAGCGGGGCTGGATCAGGTGACATGGATGGATGTACGTGTGGGAGAAATCCTTCCGACACCAAGACATGGGAAACCGGTGGAGATCAATGCTTACTGGTATAATGCGCTTTGTATCATGCAAAAGTTTTCAGAAGTTTTGAAGAAAAATGAAGAGCAGAAATATGGAGAACTCGCACAGAAAGTGAAAGAATCTTTTGCACGAGAATTCTGGATGGAGGAAAAACACTGCCTGAAGGATGTAATCTCAGAAACAAAGGCAGATACACAAATTCGCTGTAATCAGATATGGGCGGTGTCTATGCCGTTTACTATGCTGGACGAAGAGAAAGAAAGACAGATTGTAGATACAGTGTTTGAAAGGTTGTATACGCCTTATGGACTTCGGACATTAGATCCAAAAGACGAGGAGTTTCATGCAAGTTATGGTGGAGAGATGATAAAAAGAGATCTTGCTTATCATCAGGGAACTGTCTGGAATTTTCCGATGGGTGGATATTATCTCGCCTATCTAAAAGTAAATAAAGATTCAAGAGAAGCAAAAGAGATTGTGGCAAAGCAGTTGGAAGTGTTGGAAAGTGCAATGCGTGAAGGATGTATTGGCCAGCTCCCTGAAATTTATGATGGAGAGATTCCGGTTTCTTCAAAAGGATGTTTTGCACAGGCGTGGAGTGTAGGGGAAATCCTGCGTGTTTATGAAAAATTGGAGGAAGAATAAGATGGAATTTACCGGTGTATATCATAAAACATCAGAGCAGATGAGTTATCCTCTGGATGAGGACAGACTGATTGTAAATATTAAGACCGGGTATGATGTAAAACAGGTGTTTATCCATTACGGAGATCCTTATGAGGCCGGGATTCTGGGTGGAAATGAAAAATGGACAGGAAAAAGAGAGGAAATTATTTATAAAAAACGTCTGCCTTATCAAATCTGGTGGACAACAACGCTTCTTCCTGCATATAAAAGATGCAAATATTATTTTGAGCTGAGAACAGAAGAGGAAGTCTGGTATTATTTTGAAGACGGTTTCCTGACAGAAGAACAGCTTCAGATGGATGGCCGTATGCAGCAGTGTTTTATTGTACCATGGATGAATCCAGCAGATATAAACCGCACACCTGCATGGGTGAATGATACGATCTGGTATCAGATTTTCCCGGACAGGTTCTGCAATGGGACACCGGAAAAGAATGGAAATGATATCACACCGTGGAGAAATCACGGAACAGTGACAAATCAGGAAAAATTCGGAGGAAATCTGGAGGGAATCCGTCAGAGACTACAGTATCTTCAGGAGCTGGGAATTACCGGAATTTATCTGAATCCGATCATGGAAGCAGAATCTAACCACAAATATGATACTACAGATTATACAAAGATTGATCCGGCTTTCGGCAATGAAGAAATGATGAAAGCACTTTGCAGGGAAGCGCACGAAAAAGGAATCCGTATTATGGTTGACGCAGTATTTAATCACTGCGGAAGAAAATTCGCGCCGTGGATGGATGTACTGGAGCATGGGAAAGATTCCCGTTATGCGGACTGGTTTATGATAGAAGACTGGGAAGAGATCGGAAAACGAGCAGACACAAGAGACAGGCGCTTTTACTCTTTTGCATTTGCAGATACGATGCCAAAATTAAATACGAATAATGAAGAAGTAATTGAGTATTTTTGTAAGGTCTGCGAGGAATGGATTCAAAAATTTGATATAGACGGAATCCGTTTTGATGTGGGAAATGAAGTATCACATCGGTTCTTAAAGCGGATGCGAGAACATTTAAAAACGATAAAACCGGACATTTATCTGTTGGGAGAAATCTGGCACGATGCAAGCCAGTGGCTGCAAGGAGATGAATATGATTCCGTTATGAATTACCCGCTGCTCAGTGGAATCCATGACTTTTTTCTAGATAAAACGATGAAAAAAGAGGAATTTGAATATATGGTAAATCGTTGTTATACTATGTATATGCAGCAGAATAACGATGTACTCTTCAATCTGCTGGATTCCCACGATACAGAGAGACTTATGAACCGTTTTCATAATCTGGATAAATTCTATCAGCAACTTGCAATTCTCTTCACACTTCCGGGAAGTCCTTGTATTTACTACGGAACAGAGATTGCGATGGAAGGTGCACATGACCCGGATTG
The DNA here is from genome assembly GCF_027674365.1 of Coprococcus sp. AM11-30B. NCBI lineage: Bacteria > Bacillati > Bacillota > Clostridia > Lachnospirales > Lachnospiraceae > Coprococcus > Coprococcus sp. AM11-30B. The sequence goes on from NZ_JAQDVB010000008.1 coordinate 27,422, forward strand.
CAGAAGATGTATGCCATGGAGCGAGATCGAAAGCAAAGAGAATCAGGAAAAAATTGCAATGATGCGGAAACTGATCATGCTTAGAAGAAACGAGGAAATGTGCAGAAGCCCGCATTTCCATTTTCCGGATACTTACAAAAATGATCGATGTGTAGAATATATAAAATTAGATGAAGAAGGTAATAAAATTGAGGTTCTATTAAATGCATCGGAGGAAGAAATAAAAGTAAAAGGAAATGGAAAGATTCTTTTTGCCCGAGAATTTGATGGAGAGATACTTGGTGTGAACGGAACACTCATTCGTAGAATTTAGAGAGCATGTAAAGAAAGGAGAGGATATCCCGGTAGAACCAGATAATCTGCCGGAGAGATATCGAAATTGGGTATGGAAAATAAGAATAAATGGTGGAAAAATGCAGTCGTATATCAGATTTATCCGAAAAGCTTTCAAGATTCGGACGGAGATGGAATAGGTGATATTCCAGGAATTATCAGCAGACTGGCTTATTTGAAAAAACTTGGAATAGATGCAATCTGGCTCTCACCGGTGTATCGTTCTCCACAGGATGACAATGGATATGATATTTCAGATTATCAGGATATTGAGCCAATGTTCGGAACAATGGAAGATATGGAACAGTTATTTGTGGAGGCAAAGAAACGCGGAATCCGAATTATGATGGATCTTGTATTGAATCATACTTCAGATGAACACAGATGGTTTTTGGAAGCAAAGAAAAGTAAAGACAATCCGTATCATGATTATTATGTGTGGCGTGACGGAGAAGAAGACGTTTATCCAAACGATATGAATTCTGTATTCGGTGGACCGGCATGGGAGTGGGTTCCAGAATTGGGACAGTATTATTTTCATCAATTTTCAGTGAAACAGCCGGATCTGAACTGGGAGAATCCGAAAGTGAGAAGAGAGCTCTATGATATGATTCTCTGGTGGATGGAAAAAGGGGCAGGCGGATTTCGTTTGGATGTAATTGATCAGATTGCAAAAGAGCCAGATCTTAAGATCACAAATAATGGACCAAAGTTGCATGAATTTCTGCGTGAATTAAGCAGGGAAACATTTCAGAAGGGCGACATGATCACTGTAGGAGAAGCCTGGGGAGCAACACCGGAAATTGCAAAGAAATATAGTAATCCGGATGGAAGTGAATTTTCCATGGTTTTCCAGTTTGAGCACATTATGCTTGATCAGGAAGAAGGAAAGGAAAAATGGGACACTATTCCATTGAATCTGGTAAAGCTGAAAAAATGCCTTGCAAAGTGGCAGAATACTTTATATCAGGTAGGATGGAACAGTCTGTTCATGAATAACCATGATCTTCCTAGAATCGTGTCACGCTGGGGAAATGACGGAAAATACAGAAAAGAGTCGGCAAAAATGCTGGCGACAATGCTTCATGGAATGCAGGGAACTCCTTACATTTATCAGGGAGAAGAGCTGGGAATGACGAATGTGCAGTTTGACAGCATTGAAGAATATGAAGATATTGAGACATTGAATATGTACAAAGAGCGTCTGGAAAAAGGATATCATCCAGAAGAAATCCTGCATTCTATTTACGCAAGAAGTCGTGATAATGCCCGTACTCCGATGCAGTGGAGCAGTGAGAAGAACGGAGGCTTCACAACAGGAGAACCATGGTTTGCAGTGAATCCAAATTATATCAGGATTAATGCGAAAGAGGCACTGGAAGATGAAAATTCGGTATTTTACTATTATCAGAAGCTGATTCAGTTAAGAAAAGAAAATCCAGTATTCGTGAATGGAAAATTTGAACTTCTTCTGCCGGAAGATGAGAGAATTTTCGCCTATACGAGAACAGATGAGCATACAAAGATGCTGGTATGTACAAACTTTACGGATGAGGAAGTTAGCTGCCCATTGCTTGATGAGTGGAAAGACGGGGAAGTCTGGATCCAGAATTATGAGGACGGCAGAGAAGGAAATATATTGCGTCCTTATGAGGCGGTGATAATTGCATTTACTGGCAAATAGATTGAGTTTCTTTTTTGGCATCAAAATTCACTTACTATATTTCTTCCTGCCACGCTCATCAAGAAAGAACGCCCATTCTTCCTTGAGGTATTTCGGCATACGGGGCATAGAGGACACCTCCTTTGCGCTGCCTAATTGCCGATTTGTTCCCGAAACGCAGAAATGCCCAAAACCGTTTCCCGTTGTATGGTTTCGGGGCGATTTTGGGCGTTTTCTTTCGATATGAGCGGCTTTGTTTTGACGGCGGTATCCTTTACCGCCAACCATTCAAAAGCCGCTGTTTGTCACTTCCGGGTAACAAAAAAGCGCCGTATTGCTACGACGCTTTTGTTTTGCCCGGAAGCTGGAGCAAGGGAACACTATTCAATTATTTGTTATGCTTTTTCTTCCTGCTGGCAACCGTTATACCAATGGCAGCACCGCTGCTGACAAACAGCAGGGCAATCCACAGTGCAAGGTTGCTTGTATCACCGGTCTGGGGAAGTTTGGAATCGTCTTTCAGCTTCGCCGTTACGGTGTCGGCTTTTTCCACCGTTTCTTGCTCGGCTTATTTTGTTGCTGGTGTCCTTGGCATACCACTCGTTCATTATGTTGAGGAACGGGGTGAAGTCGTTATCCTGCGGCTTGTCACTGGCCACGCTGTTATTGATTGCAATAAAGCGTATCTGCTTCTTGGGGAACAGAATCTCGGTATAAAAGCCGACCTCAAGATAGTTTCTGCAGAAACGGCTCATATCCTTGACGATAATTGTGCCGATTTTCCCTGCTTCGGCTTCCGCAAGCATTGCCTGAAATCCGGGACGGTTGAAGTTACGCCCTGTGTAACCGTCATTTTTCAAAAGATTGTTTGTAAAAAATTTGTAATTCTAAAAATTCATATAAACTGTAATCTATGTTATTCTATAGAAAAGTAAAAATACTGATGAAGAAAGCAGGAGGAAATTTATGAACATTGAATTAAGTATTTTGGATTGGATCCAGACGTTGCATACGCCTTTTCTGGATAAAATCATGGTATTTATCACAAGACTTGGGGATGCAGGAATTATATGGATTGTGTTGAGCATAGTATTGCTTCTGATTCCTAAAACGAGAAAAAGCGGTGCGGTTATGGTGGTTGCTTTAGTAGTAGATGTATTACTTTGCAATATTGTCTTGAAAAATCTTGTAGCACGGACAAGACCATATGATGTGAATACAGGTGTACACCTTCTGGTAGCAAAGCTTCATGATTATTCTTTTCCGTCCGGACATACGGCAGCTTCGTTTGCTTCGGTAACAGCTTTGTACCTGGCAGGTGAAAAGAAGCTTTGGAAATTTGCGCTTGTGCTGGCATGTCTGATCGCAATATCGAGGTTATATCTGTATGTACACTATCCGACAGATGTTCTTGGAGGAATTCTGTTCGGTGTGATTTCAGGATATTTGGGATATCGCAAAGTATTGAAATGAAGATGACCAAAGATTACCGACCGGGAATTATATGGAAGTCAGTTGGTATAAGCATCATTTTACATGAATTTTACAAAAACAGTTCTTTAAGAAGGTAGATATGAAAGCGTATTCAGATGTATAATTAATTCTTAAGCGTAGCTATAAAATATTCAAATTAGCAAAAGGAGATAAGTAGACAAATGAAAAAGAAGCAGTTAAAACCAGAACCATATATGATGAACAGGGAACTGTCATGGTTAAAATTTAATGAGAGGGTATTAAATGAAGCAGGGAATCCGAGAGTACCTTTAGCAGAACGACTTACTTTTGCGTCTATTTATCAATCTAATCTGGATGAATTTTATATGGTGCGGGTAGGTACACTGATGGATCAGATGGAATCATCGGAAGTAGTCCGTGAGAATAAAACCAATATGACCAGCAAAGAGCAGGTAAAAGCGATTATTGATGCAACAAGAAAGCTTGATATAAAGAAAGCAGTTATTTACGAGCAGTTAATGGGAGAATTGGAGCCGCAGGGAATCCGGATTATCAATTTCAACAAGCTTTCAGGAAAAGAAGGGGAATTACTGGAAACTTACTTTGATAATGAAATTGCACCATATCTGTCTGCGAATATCATCAGCAAACAGCAGCCGTTTCCATTCTTACAGAATAAAGAGATCTATGCGGTTGCACTGCTTGCAACGAAGGGTGGAAAGACAAAAACGGCGATCATTCCGTGCAGTAACAATGTATTTAAGCGTCTGATCGACATTCCGACCAGACCGGGAACCTTTATGCTCTCGGAAGAACTGATTCTTCATTTTTTGCCGAAATTATTTAAAAAATATGAAATCAAAGAAAAATCTCTCCTGAGAATTACGAGAAATGCGGATATTGATACAGAAACCATTTATGATGAAGATATGGATTACAGAGATGCCATGGAAAATCTGGTAAAGCAGAGAAAACGTATGAATCCTGTCCGCATGGAATTCTCCAGAAAGATCAACAAAAAGCTGATCGCAGAGATCTGCAAATATATTCATATGGATAAAAACCACGTATTTATGTCGAGAGTACCACTTGATTTATCATTTGTATTTGCAATCCAGAATTATCTGAGAATGCAAGGAGCAGAAAAGGAAAAGCTGTTCTATCAGAAGAGGAGTCCGCGAATGACACCGCAGCTGAAAGAAAAAGAAAGTCTGATCGCACAGATTGAGCAGAAAGATGTTCTGTTATCTTATCCATTTGAAAATATTAAATCATTTACCAACCTGCTTTATGAAGCGGCAAGAGACGATTCTGTAGTGTCCATCAAGATGACCTTGTACCGTCTGGCAGTTCGAAGCCAAATCGTAGATGCTTTGGTTGAGGCAGCGGAAAATGGCAAAGAAGTGGTGGTACTGGTTGAACTCCGTGCAAGATTTGATGAAGAAAGTAACATTGAATATTCCAGAAAGCTGGAAGAAGCCGGATGCCGTGTAATTTATGGTCTGAATGGATTCAAGGTACATTCAAAACTTTGCCTGATCACCAGAAAGACAGATAAAGGTCTGGAATATATTACTCAGATCGGAACCGGTAACTATAATGAAAAGACTTCTACTTTATATACAGACCTGTCACTGATCACAGCAAAGCAGGAAATCGGAAAAGAAGCGGCAGAAGTATTTGCATGTCTGCTGCGCGGTGAGACGATAGAGGAAACGCACATCCTGCTGGTTGCACCGAAATGTCTCCAGAATAAAGTACTCGATATGATCGATGAGGAAATACGTCACGCAAAGAACGGGAAAGATGCGTATGTCGGAATCAAGATCAATTCACTGACTGATAAAGTGATCATTGAGAAGCTTGTGGAAGCATCACAGGTAGGTGTGAAGATTGAAATGATCGTCCGTGGAATCTGCTGTATGATTCCTGGTATCAAAGGATACACAGAAAATATTAAAGTAATCAGCATTGTCGGAAGATTTCTGGAGCATTCCCGTATTTATCGTTTCGGAACGCCGGACAGAGAAAAAGTGTATATTGCATCGGCTGATTATATGACGAGAAATACGCTCCGACGTGTGGAGGTTGCAGCTCCGGTTCTGGATGATACACTGCGTGCACGACTGGATGAAATGTTTGATACGATGATGAAGGATGACGAAAAAGGAAAAGAACTGACTGCAGACGGCGATTATGTAGATCGTGATATCAATGAAGAAAAGCTGGATTCACAGGAAGTGTTCTATGAGACGGCGTATAAAAATACGGAAAAGAAATAGTAGAGAATATTTGAGCAAAATAAATACAGCTGTAGAAATGATACAGCTGTTATAAAATCAGCAGATACAGTTGACAAAGAGGGACGTTTGTGATATTTTAATTAAGTCGCAAACGTCATATGGGGGATTAGCTCAGTTGGGAGAGCGCCTGCCTTGCAAGCAGGAGGTCACGAGTTCGAATCTCGTATTCTCCACTTTAGTGTATAGTGTAGTAGCATTGCTATTGCACTATTTTTGTGTATTTGACAAATTTATATATGTGCTTTATAATACACTTAACAGGAAAGTCGGAAGGTAACCGCAATTTACCCACTCCGGCGAAAATAATCTAGTTTAGAAAGTAGTCGTCAACTCGCCAAAAGTTTAGGACGGCTACTTTTTATGTGTATAATTAAGTATTGCAACAATAAGTACCGCAACGGATACGATGAGTTGTAATTCTTCATATGTACTCATTAGCACCACCTCCGACAGGCTCGGAGCGGGTGCAGCACGTCCCCCGGCTTCCCGGTTAAATGTATTATGTTGATAAATATTATCATTTTTCAACTGCGCAGTAAAGCAAAATATAAAAAAGTTATAACTGAAAAATGTAATTAAAAATGCAGTTCGTGAAGAATTTTCAACCATTTATGCAAGCAGGCTTTTACAGCCTGCTTTCTGTGTTATGCTATTTTCAGCAGGAAAAGAAACAGAGATAGAATAAATAAGGTGGTTTCAAAATGAAAATGAAGTATGAGAATATCATAAAACAAATGACATTAGCAGAAAAAGCACGGATGATGTCAGGTAAAAATACATGGGAGACGGTAGATTTTGAAAAATATGGAATTCCATCGATGACAATGTCAGACGGGCCTCACGGGCTGAGAAGGCAGGCAGGAGCAGGGGATCATCTTGGATTAAACGCCAGCCTTCCGGCGACCTGTTTCCCGACGGCAGCAGGCGTTGCAAACAGCTGGGATGAGGCACTTGGAGAAGAAATCGGAGAGGCACTTGCGGAAGAAGCAGTTACCATGGGAGTCAATGTGATCCTTGGACCGGGACTGAATATCAAGAGAAGTCCACTGTGCGGAAGAAACTTTGAATATTTTTCAGAGGATCCGTATCACGCAGGAAAGATGGCAGCAGCCTATGTGCGTGGAATCCAGAGTAAAGGAATCGCCGCATGTCCAAAGCACTTTGCGGCAAACAGCCAGGAGCTTCCAAATGGATCCGGGAGGGCGGTCTGTTCGTGATCGTCAGCAACCTGATCACAGTGCTCAAATATTTACTCTTGTTGTTCCTGCCGTTGGCATTTGCAGGACTTCCAAAAGTAGATTTCGGATTTCCGGGAATTGACATTACTTTATTCGGTGAGACTTTCAAGTGGAACATCATCGGATATGACGCCGCACATGGCGGACTTCCTTATTTTTGTGCGTACATGATCGCGATGGTAGTCGGAGAGTGTATTAACTTTCCGATCCAGAGAAATTTTGTATTCCGCAGTAAAGGAAAAGTATGGTATCAGGCATTCTGGTATCTGATCGCATTCTGTATTGTTACCTGTATCGTAAACTCGATCAACTGTATCTGGGTTGCGGTAGCCGGGATGTTTGTGCCGGGATGGTTATACAATATTGGAACGACAGTGTTGAATGGAGGGGTATCGATGGTGGTATTCTTCTTCGTAAATAAGATTATTTTCCCGGAAGGGGAAGGAAAGTAAGCGTTGTCAGGATTGACGGCGAATAAGAAAATAAAACGGGACAACATTTTCTGCAAAACCCAAAAAAAGTGATAGAATAGAAGTAGTAAATTGTCAGAAAAGGAGAATCATTATCATGAAAGAAAATTTAAAAGTACTTATGATCAACGGAAGCCCGAAAGCAAACGGAAACACAGCCATTGCATTAAAAGAGATGGAGAATATTTTCAAAGAAAACGGAGTAGAAGTTGAGACAGTTGTTATCGGTAACAAAGCAGTCCGCGGCTGTATCGCCTGTGGTTCCTGCTACGAAAAAGGACAATGTGTTTTTGACGATGTAGTGAATGAGTTAGCTCCGAAGTTTGAAGAAGCAGATGGTCTTGTAATCGCAAGTCCGGTGTACTATGCGTCTGCAAATGCAACTCTGATCGCCTGTCTTGACAGACTGTTCTACAGCAGTCATTTTGATAAAACGATGAAAGTGGGAGCAAGCGTTGCCTGTGCAAGACGTGGCGGATGTTCTGCGACATTTGATGAGCTGAACAAATATTTTACCATTTCCGGAATGCCGGTTGCATCCAGCCAGTACTGGAACAGCATCCATGGGGCAGCACCGGGAGAGGCCGAAAAGGATGAGGAAGGAAGGCAGACGATGCGTACACTTGCAAGAAATATGACTTTCCTTATGAAGAGTATTGCACTTGGAAAAGAGCAGTTTGGACTTCCGGAAAAAGAAGCAAAGATTCCGACAAATTTTATTCGGTAGAACAAGTAAAAGGCAGGGATTTGTGAAATATCACGAATCCCTGCCTTTAGAGTTGACAGCCAAATTTTCTTGTTTTATAGTGGAAGTTGCAATTTGGTAGGAAGTATTTAAAAGAGAGGTTTTGGTCATGGCACTTATAAAATCAATCATTATTTTAATTATAGGGTTTGCTCTATTGATGAAAGGAGCAGATTATTTTGTAGAAGGAAGTTCTTCTGTTGCGAAGCAGCTTCATGTTCCATCGATGATCATCGGTATGACCATCGTTGCAATGGGAACCAGCCTTCCGGAATGTGCGGTCAGTGTAACGGCATCCCTGACAGGAAATAATTCACTTGCGGTAAGTAATGTTGTCGGATCGAATATTTTCAACTTGATGGTTGTTTGTGGAGCCTGTGCGTTATTTGCACCTCTTACGATAAAAAAAGATACATTGAAAAAAGAGTTTCCATTATCAATTATCTGTGCGGCCTTGCTGATGGTGCTTGGATATGTCGGGATGCTTTTAGGACATTTAGATGGCGGTGTATTTCTCCTTATTTTTGCAGCTTATCTGATCTGGATGATTGGTTCTGCCAAGAAAGCAAGAGCAGCACACAAAGAGAGTCAGATGATGCTCGAAGAGGGAGAATTAGTAGACGAAGAAATTCAGATCCTGCCACTTTGGAAATGTACATTATTTATTGTTGGCGGCATGATCGCAATCAAGTTTGGCGGTGATTTTGTTGTAGACAGTGCTTCAACACTTGCAAGCGCATTCGGACTCAGTCAGACACTTATCGGACTTACCATCGTTGCGATGGGAACCAGTCTTCCGGAACTTGTAACATCGATTGTTGCGGCAAGAAAGAATGAAGTGGATATGGCACTCGGAAATGTGATCGGTTCTAATATTTTCAATATCCTGTTGGTACTTGGAGTTGCAGCTGCCATCAGTCCAGTGAAATTTCTTACCGATAATATCATTGATACGGTTGTACTGATTGCGATGAGTCTTGTTGTTCTGGTGTTTGCATGGACTTCAAAAATGATCGACCGAAGAGAAGGCGCTACGATGCTTGGAATGTATGCAGTGTATATGGCATATATTTGCATACGATAAAATAAAAGAATCATAAGGAAAAATGGCTGTGGATTGAACCTGCCCCAAAAGTTAGACCTAAATTCTAACGATTGGAAGGCGGTTCAATTCACAGCTATTTTTATTGGGTCAGTGTACATTCTATTTTATACTGCCATAGAAAAAACATTGACATGTCTAACAAAAAGAGGTATAAAAAACGAGAGAATTTTGCGAAAAGGAGGAAGGCATAAGATGGGAAAATACAATTTTGATGAAGTAATCGACAGACATGGAACGGACTGCCTGAAATATGATTTCGGAATGAAACGAAAGGGAAGAGATGACCTGCTTCCGCTCTGGGTGGCAGACATGGATTTCCGTCTTCCGGATGAAATTCTGGATGAATTCCACAAGAGAATTGACCATGGAATCTTTGGTTATACGGATCCGCTGGATGAATATTTTGCAGCAATGAACCATTGGTTCTCCACACGTTATGGATATACGATCGAACCGGAGTGGGTAACACTTGGTGCTGGGATTGTCTATGCACTTGGAACCAGCGTAAGAGCATTCACCGAAGAGGGAGATGCCATGATGGTTATGCAGCCGGTTTACTATCCGTTCAGCGAAGTCATCAAGAATGACGGAAGAAGACGGGTAAACTGCCAGCTTCGCTATGAGAATAATCATTATTCAATTGATTTTGAAAAGATGGAAAAAATGATTCAGGAGGAAGGCGTAAAAGCGCTGATCTTCTGTAATCCGCACAACCCGGTCGGCAGGGTCTGGACAAGAGAAGAACTGGAAAGAGTTGCAGAAATCTGTCTGAAATACAATGTAATCTGGATGGTGGATGAAATGCATTGTGATTTCATTTTCCCGGGACATACCTTCACAAGTTGCATGAATCTGGATGAAAAATACCGCGAGATCCTTGCACTTTACAGCTCACCTGGAAAGACCTTTAATGTAGCTGGTCTTCAGCCGGCGAATATCATTATTCCAAATGAAGAATTACGGAAGAAATACCAGTGGGCGAATACACAGGCAGCTTACAGCCAGGGAAGCCTGATGGGACAGCTTGCAGTCAAGGTATGTTACACCAAAGGTGCTGAGTGGGTAGATGAACTGGTGCAGTATATTTATGAAAATGTAAAATATATGAGCAAGTTCGTGAAAGAGAATTTCCCGAAAGCGAAGATGGTAGAGCCGGAAGGAACCTATCTGGTATGGGTTGATTTCTCTGGTTACGGTTTTAGTAATGAAGAACTGGAACAGCTGGTGCTTGAAGAGGCAAAACTGTGGCTGGATTCGGGAATTATCTTCGGACCGGAGACCGCTCAGTTCGAGAGATTCAATGTTGCCTGCCCGCGTGTGACTTTGGAACAGGCACTGACTCAGCTTAAGGATGCATTGGATAAACATTTGGCAAATTAGAAAAAAAGGATGAGAGGACAAGTAAGATGGATAAACAAAAGAAAAATCTTGGAGCAGCAGCATTTCTTCCGCTGATTGTATTTCTTGCATGTTATGTAGGGTGTGGAATTACATTTACACTAATGGGAGTCACGGAACCATTTGGAAAATTTCCGCGTCACGTGGCCCTTTTGGCAGGCTGTGCAGTAGCATTGTTGTTGAGCAGAAAAATGAATGTGGCAGATAAACTGAATATTATGACGACAAATATGGGAAATTCAGGAGTTATGATGATTGTTCTGATCTATCTGATGGCCGGCGGATTCCAGGGAGCAGCGGCGGCAATGGGAGGAAAAGACTCAGTTGTAAATCTCTGTCTGCATTTTATTCCTGTGAAATTGTTGGTTCCGGGCGTATTTTTGATGTGTTGTTTTATTTCTACATCAATCGGGACATCCATGGGAACGATTGCTGCAATGGCGCCAATTGCTATTAATGTAGCACAGGGTGCACACCTGAATGTGGCAGTCGTCGGTGCAGCAGTTATCGGAGGCTCATATTTTGGTGATAATCTTTCCATGATTTCAGATACAACTATTTCCGCAGCAGAAGGATGTGGTTCTGAGATGAAAGACAAATTTAAAATGAACTTTTTCATTGCTCTTCCGGCGGCAATTGTGGCAATGATCCTGTACTCGATTTTTGGCGGAGTAGGAAGTGGGGCGATTGAAGCAGGAAGTTACAATATTATTGAAGTTCTTCCGTATTTCATAGTTCTCATTGCGGCACTTATGGGAGTTAATGTTGCGGTAGTCCTTTTTGTCGGAATACTTGCATCCGGTATCATTGGACTTTGTGTCGGAAGCTGTGGATTTTTTGAATGGATCCAGGCAATTGGAAGTGGTATGAGTGATATGTTCAGCATCAGTATCGTTGCCATTCTTGTATCCGGTATCATCGGTCTTGTACGTGAATATGGCGGTGTTGAATGGCTGGTGGGCGCGATCAGCAGCAAGATCAAGAGCAGACGTGGCGCGGAATATGGAATCGGACTGATGTCAGGTATCCTTTCCGCAGCTATGGTAAATAATACGATCGCAATCATTGTTACATGTCCGATCGCAAAAGAAATCGGGGAAAAATATAAGATCGCACCGAAGAGACTTGCCAGTCTGGTGGATATCTTTGCCTGCGCATTTATTGCACTGATGCCACATGATGGTGGTATGCTGATGATTACGGCACTTGCTGATGTATCACCGCTTAATGTACTGAAATATTCGTTCTATATGTTTGGACTGATTATTGCGACCTGCGTTACGATACAGTTCGGATTGATGGACAAGAAAAATTAGACAGAAAGAAAAATAAAATATGAAAGATCTAACAAAAGGAAAACCGTCCACGCTGATTCTTGCATTTGCGCTGCCTATTTTTTTCGCAAATCTGCTGCAGCTTACCTATAGCCTCGTGGATACCAGAATTGTCGGAACTTTTTTAGGGGAGGATGCGCTGGCAGCAGTCGGCGCGACCTCAACCTTAAGCAATCTGATCATTGGATTTTTGCAAGGGCTTTCCGGAGGTTTTGCAATCATCACAGCACAGAAATTCGGGGCAAAAGACTATAAAGATGTAAAAAAATCATTTGCCATGTCACTACTTATAGGAACAGGAATTGCGTTATTTTTTACAATATTCGGTCTGTTATTTTTGCAGCCGATCTTAAAAATGCTGAATGTTCCTGCGAACCTTCTGGAAACAGCTAAAAGTTATATTTTCATAATTATCGCGGGACTTGTGGTAACTTATCTTTATGATGCCTGTGCGGCAGCGCTTCGTTCACTGGGAGACAGCGTGACACCACTTGTGATCCTGGCAATATCGGTTATCTTAAATATTATCGGAGATTTATTCTTTGTTGTAATATTAAAAAGTGGTGTAAAAGGTGCGGCAATCGCAACGGTACTTGCACAGTCGATTGCATTTATTGTTTGCTGGATTTATATGATAAAGCGATATGAACTTTTGAGGCTTGGTCGGGAAGATTTTAAAAACCCGAGTTCTGCAATGGTGAAAAATATGCTGAGTGCCGGTTTGTCTATGGGTTTTATGAGTTCTCTGGTCAATATTGGTTCTCTGACTTTGCAGACAGCGATCAATAAACTTGGAAGAGATTATATCGTGGCGCAGACAGCGGCAAGAAAGCTGACAGAAATGTTTATGCTTATGTTTGGCGTGTTTGGAAATACAATGGCAACCTATTGTGGGCAGAATCTGGGAGCGGGAAAGATAGACCGGATCAAAAGAGGAATCTGGCTTTCTATTTTATACACCTGTATCTGGTGTACATTTGCTATTATTGCAAGCTATACGATTGGAGATAAGCTTGTCTATCTGGTAACCGGAACAGATAATAAAAATGTAATTGAAAATGCAACCCGATACCTGAAGTTTGATACACTGTTCTACTATGTGACAGCGGTGATCTGTATTGTGCGAAATGCCATGCAGGGACTGGATGACCATATTACACCGATCGTATCAAGTACACTTGAGATGCTTGGAAAAATTGTGATCGCATTTACACTGGTTCCGCATCTTGGATACACGGGGGTTATCATTGCGGAGCCGATTGTGTGGTTTATTATGGTGATTCCGCTGATCGTGCAGATTTTCCGGATGCCGGTGCTGAAGCAGACAAGCCTTTCTTGACACTATTCATACGCCTGTGCTAGAATAGGCTTGTTTCAGAAAAATAAATACAGATGCGTAAGGTGTCAATCAGACGGAACGTCTGGATTGGTGAAAAGGGAAACAGGTGCAAGTCCTGTATGAACTCGTCACCGTAATTTGCAAGCTTAGGCTGTCATACCACTGGGAGACCGGGAAGGAAAGCCACAAGCGTCTGAGCAATCAGTCGGGAGACCTGCCTTTCGCAGTACAGGAACGGAACGTTCATGCCACGAGTAACTGGCAGTACGAAAGATAGAAACTTCAGACTGATTTTGCAGAGGGCAAAATGTCAGTTTCTTTTTTGTACGCCCTCGTTAAATTTAGATACGGGGGATTTTTTTGTTTACAAAAAATATGCTATAAAGTGTAATGAATATCATTCCGATTCCTGAAAGTATGACAAAAAAGTCAGGGAGGATCAAGATGAAGAAACGAGTATTAGTAGCATTACTGGCAACAGCACTTACGGTGTCTATGATGACTGGATGTGGAAGCAAGAAGACAGAGGACACTTCTTCTACAAAGACAGAAGAAACATCCGAAGACAGCGATCAGGAGGCAGCAGACAAAGTGGCAAAGCTGATCGATGACATTTATGTGCAGGAAAGAACAGACAAGACAGATGAACAGTGTAAGGCTGCAAAAGAAGCCTGGGATAAGCTTACTGATGCACAGAAAGAACTGGTAGAAGGCGAGAACGCTGATCCGGATTATTTTGGAAGGGATACAGGCGATGCATCGAAAGATGATCCGCTGAACGAAGATAACATCGGAGAAAATGAAATTCTGGTTGTAAGCTTTGGTACATCTTTTAATGACAGCCGTGCAGAGGATATCGGTGGTGTGGAAAAAGCACTTCAGGCAGCATATCCGGACTGGTCTGTAAGAAGAGCATTTACAGCACAGATCATCATCAACCATGTACAGGCCCGTGATGATGAGAAGATCGACAATATGGATCAGGCACTGGAAAGAGCAGTCGACAACGGGGTTAAGAACCTGGTCGTACAGCCGACACATCTGATGCATGGTGCCGAGTATGATGAACTGACAGAAGCAGTTGAGAACTACAAAGATAAATTTGAATCTGTAAAAATTGCAGAACCACTTCTCGGTGAAGTCGGAGCGGATGAAACAGCGATCAATGAGGATAAAGCAGCTGTTGCAGAAGCAATTACAGCAGAAGCTGTAAAGACAGCTGGATTTGACAGCCTGGATGCGGCAAAAGAAGAGGGAACCGCATTTGTATTTATGGGACATGGAACTTCACACACAGCAAAGATCAGCTATTCTCAGATGCAGGCACAGATGGAACAACTTGGTTATGAGAATGTATTTATCGGAACCGTAGAAGGCGAACCGGAAGATACCGCTTGTGAAGCAGTAATCGAAAAGCTCAAAAATGCAGGATACAAGAAAGTAATCCTTCGTCCACTGATGGTTGTAGCAGGAGATCATGCAAACAACGATATGGCAGGCGATGATGACGATTCTTGGAAGAGCCAGTTTGAAGCATCCGGAGCATTTGACAGTATTGATACACAGATTGCAGGTCTTGGTGAGATCGATGCGATCCAGCAGCTTTATGTGGCACATACACAGGCTGCAATTGATGCAGAATAAATAAAAAAAGAGGGATTTATAAGATGAAAAAGAAACTGTTAGTATTGGTATTATCTGCTGTAATGGCAGTGGGAATGATGAGTGGATGCGGTGCAAAATCAGACACATCAGATACGAAAGCAAAGACAGCAGAAAGCTCTTCTGCTAAAGAAGAGGAAACAGAGGAACAGACAGAGTGTGAGCTTGAAGACGGAACCTACACAGCAGAGTTCAAGACTGACAGCGGAATGTTTCATGTAAATGAAGCGAATGACGGAAAAGGAACACTTACCGTAAAAGACGGAAAGATGACGATTCATGTCAGTCTGGTTTCTAAGAATATCGTCAACCTGTTTGAAGGAACATCCGAAGATGCACAGAAAGATGGTGCAGAACTTCTGGAACCTACAACAGATACGGTAACCTATAGCGACGGTGCAACAGAAGAAGTTTATGGATTTGATATTCCGGTTCCTGAACTGGATAAAGAATTTGATGTGGCTCTGCTCGGAAAAAAAGGAGTCTGGTATGATCATAAGGTAAGTGTGACCAATCCGGTGAAAGTCGAAGAATAATTGAAGATAAGTGAAAGGACTGTTTCCCTGAGAAATGGGAAATGGTCCTTTTTTTGCTTGGGCATGAACTGGATAACACTATACTTTTATATGTCAGATAGTGTATACTAGGCAGTGGAAGATCATACAAAAGAGAGAATGTTTTGTATATAAAAACTAAAATGTGGAGAGGAAGTTAAAATACGATGTACTACGTACCAGATGGCACAAAAGAGTGTGGATTTTATGAATGTAAAAAATGTGGGAACCGTTTCTTATCCTTACAGACAATGAACCGGATCCCATGTCCGGAATGTGAGGCAGAGATCGACTATGAGATCGGACCAGACGAATCCATGGAAGATGCTCTGGACACGGCAGAATTACTGGAAAAGATCATCGGTGAAGAAGAAGTAGAGAAAATGGATGGACTTCTGAGTCTTGCAATTACCGGTGGAGACTGTAACTGGATTTAATTTTCGGTTAAAAGTGTTGAATGGGTGGTTAGGAAAAACAAACGAAGTGTGTTATAATAGAAATATGAGTAAAAGAGGGAGAAAATAGATGGATATTCATGATTTGAAAATATTTCTGATGATCGCACAGGAAGGCAGTGTTTCCAAACTATGCAGCCTTCACATTCCCGTTTGTTATCAGTGCGATCGCAACGAAACAGACGATGGCCTGTGCAGCAAATATGGGACATCCGATGCCATTCCTCAAATATATTGTTTTGATTGAGACAATCATTGCAGTGGTACTGGTGGTATATACTTATATCCGCTTTATGGGGGTTATTTTCGGAGGAAAGAAATAAAAGATTTGACCGGACAGATAAAAAAGGGTAAACTTAAATTTATCAAGAATATGTCGGATGAGGGACGTCCTAGACACCGCAAGGGGCCGAAGAAGCAAAGCGTAAGGTAACATCTTCCTTTCGTGGAAACTGACAGGCAAAAAGGAAGGCGACCTGACGAATCTTTGGAGAGTGTGCAAAGAAAGCACCACCTACGAGGCTAGAACCAACTGGTAAAAGGACAGAGAAAACAGATGAACGATTTTTTTCGTGTATCTGTTTTTTTCTGCCCTTTTTATATGGGCACTAATATGAGATGAGACTGTTAGCAGGTAGTACGTGGTGGCATACAAAAGTATTATCCGAGGAAGAAGGGAAAGGGCATTTTTTGAATAAAATTTGACAGAAAAAAAAGAAAAGCAGGAGGAAAAAAAGATGAGAATGATGCTTGTAGGAGCCGGTGCTGTCGGTGAAAGTATTTTAAAAGTAATGCAGTGGAGAGACCCAAAGGGAGAATGGCTGAAATATGTGCTGGTCTGTGACTATGATTTGAAAAGAGCAGAGGAAGTTGTCGGTATGCTGAAGGGGGATTCCCGTTTTGAAGCCTCTAAGATCGACGCGACAAATACAGAGAAAATGGCAGAACTGATCCGGGAGCATAAGATTGATTTTGTGATGGATGCAGCACCACCTTTTGCAAGTAATATGATTTTTGACGCTGCATTTAAAACGGGGGCAGATTACGGAAGCATGGGAACCTGGTCGGTTCCGATGGAAGATCCGGCTTACGGACTTGGTATTGAGAACAGCTATACTGAACCGATGACAAAATACAATTTTGACCGTCATGAAGCCTGGAAAAAGCAGGGGAATATGGCTGTGATCTGTATGGGAATCGATCCGGGTGTTGTAAATGTATTTGCAAAATACGCGGCGACAGAGCTTTTGGATGAAATTACAGAAGTTCATGTAAAAGATGGCGGAAATCTGTCTGTTCCGGGTGCAGATCCGGATGACATTATGTTTGGATTCAACGTGTGGACCGTGCTGGATGAGGTAATGAACCCGAATGTTGAGTATGATAAGGAGAAGGGCGGATTTATCGTAGAAAAAGCATTTGCAGGGCAGGAAGTCTATGAGATGCCGGAAGGAGTAGGAAAGAATACCCTGGTAAAGGTAGAGCATGAGGAAGTTGTGACGATGGCACGCTACTTAAGCCAGTATGGATTGAAAAAGGCAACCTTCAAGATCAGTCTTGATGAGAATCTGATCACGGCACTTAAGGTGCTGGATAAGCTGGGACTTCGCAGTATCAAGCCGGTGCAGGTAGGGGATGTGAAGGTAGTTCCACGAGATGTGGTTGCAGCGTGTGCACCACAGCCAAAAGATATCGGAGATGAGATGACCGGAAAAATGCTGGTCGGAGTACAGTGTATCGGAAAGAAAGACGGAAAGGAAAAAGAATACTTCCTGTATCAGCCATTTGATAATCAGGAGTCTATCGAAAGATGGGGAACCCAGGCTGTTACCGCCCAGACAGGATTTGGAGCAGCACTTGCACTGGAGCTGATCGGAAGAGGAATCTGGAAAGAAGCAGGGGTCTATGCACCGGAATATTTTGATCCGAAACCATACCTTGAATTAATGAAAGAAAGTGGTTATAAATACGGAATTATAGAGAAATAATCTGGATGCGCTCAGAGATGGTCTGAGATAATAAACAAAATAAAGTTACGCGCAAAACGGCACAAAGTCATAGAAGAACTTTGTGCCGTTTTGTACGTGACAGGAAATCAGATCAGCTTACATTCTTTGGCCCATTTGGTGACAAAGGTAAGAAACTTATCAAGTGCAGGAGAGAGTTCAGGTGTATCCAGATAGGCTACGGACAGATTCCTGCGGAAGTGTTCGGTAAAGGAACGGACACAGACGTTGAATGGAATATTATGAAGCAGAAGTTTGGGAAGTACAGTGATGCCAAAGCCCTGTTCCACCATTTTAATCGCGGTATAGTCTTCATTGATCCGAAATCTTACATTAGGCGTGATATGGTTTAATCGGAATAATTTTCCGGTTTCATAATCAAAATCATCGGCGGAGAGAACAAAATCCTGTCCGTCAATATCGGCAAAAGATACCGTCAGCTGATCGGCAAGAGGATGGTCCAGGGAAGTAACCAGAACCAGTTCGTCGGTGCCGACAGGAAGATTTGGGAAATCCTTTGCGACATATTGCGAAACAAAGATACAGTCCAGTTCTTTTTTGCGAAGCTTTTCCGTCAGGTTCTGAAATCCGTCAACATAGAGCCGAAAGGTGATATTCGGGTATTCGGCAGAAAAATTTTTCAGTACTCCGGGGAGCCAGTTATAGGCAATGCTCTGCACCGTTCCGATGCGGATAAAGCCACTGTCCAGATTATTGATATTTGATACAATTTGATTGATCCGTGTATTGGCGGAGCGGATATGCATAAGCTCCTCAAAGATGGGTTCTGTTCCGGGAAGCGCTTCCATTCCGTTTTTTGAACGCTTGAACAGCTTAAGACCAATCTCTTTTTCATAATTGCGAATGGTCTGGCTGACAGCTGATTGTGTGTAGTTGTGTTTTTGAGCAGCTTTTGAGATGCTCTGATTCTCATAGACATCAAGAATCACATCGTATTTAGACATGATGAAACCTCCCGTGGTGTTGATAAACAATGCTCTTTTACTATCTTACTTAATATAAGGAAGATAATCAATATCCGTGGGATTTTATTATAAATTTGTAACTGTTCAGAGCCAAGCAAAATTTCATAAAACAGGTGTAAAATGCTTGCATTTTTAAGACTGTTTTTGAAATTTTATT
>NZ_JAQDVB010000008.1:46634-151389 GCF_027674365.1 Coprococcus sp. AM11-30B
A
The DNA here is from genome assembly GCF_027674365.1 of Coprococcus sp. AM11-30B. Taxonomy (NCBI): domain Bacteria; kingdom Bacillati; phylum Bacillota; class Clostridia; order Lachnospirales; family Lachnospiraceae; genus Coprococcus; species Coprococcus sp. AM11-30B. The sequence continues at coordinate 46,636 of NZ_JAQDVB010000008.1, forward strand.
AATTTTTTTAAAATCAAACATAAGAAAAAGTGAAAATATAAGCGCAAATCAAAGAGTTAACAATGTATTAAGAAAAAGTGAAGTCTGATATCAGTTTTACAGACTTTTCAATGACCGGAAACTGGAATAGCATAGAACAGGGGAATGAAATTTAAAGGAGTTTAAGTGTATCATGAATTAAAGGAGAAGAATAATGGGATACAATTACTGGAACGGAACAGAAGCGGCACACCGCCGTGTTATGATGAAGGCGGCAGGATATTCGGATGAAGATATCCGTCAGAAACCGCATATCGGAATACCGAATTCTTACATGGCAGGTTCTCCCGGAACTGCGCATCTTCGCCAGGTGACAGAAGCTGTAAAAGAGGGAATCTGGGCAGCAGGAGGAATCCCGGTAGAATTTGGAATCCCGGCTACTTGCGGAAATGTTGCAAATGGTGCGGATGAGATGAAGTATGAGCAGGTAGGAAGAGATATCGTGGCAATGTCCATCGAATTTGTATCCAGAATACATAATTTCGATGCGATCTGCTGTGTGGCATCCTGTGATCTGATCATTGCCGGATGTTATCTGGCAGCGTGCAGACTGGATATTCCGGCCCTGGTAGTGACCGGGGGATCAATGCAGGCCGGAAATTATTGTGGTAAGACAGTTGTAGAGGCAGATCTGGATGCGGCAAGATTCTCAGGTGCTTCCGAAGCTGAGCTATTTGAAATGGAAGAAAGCGTCTGCCCGTCTTTTGGTGCATGCCCTTCTATGGGAACAGCGAACACGATGCAGATGTTAGGTGAGGTATTGAACCTTGTTATGCCGGGAACATCTACGATTCCTGCATCAGATAATGCAAGACTTCGTGCTGCAAGAACAGCAGGAAAATACATGGTACAGCTTGCCAAATCCGGAAAGACACCAAAAGATCTGATCACCAAAGATGTTCTGGAAAATGCGATCATGTTTGATATGGCGGTTGCAGGATCTACCAATGCGGTACTGCATATCCTGGCATACGCATATGAACTTGGTATCAAGCTTACACTGGCAGATTTTGAAAAGTATGCGAAGGAAATTTACTGCATCAATGCAGTGATTCCAAGCGGACCGTATACAGTTGTAGATTTTCATTATGCCGGCGGTGTAAAGCAGGTCATGAAGCAGCTTGCCGGTAAAATCCATACCGATGCGCCGACGATTTACGGGGATACAACTTGGGGTGAACTCCTCGATTCTGTGAAAAGCGCGCCAAATAAAGTCATTCATTCGCTGGAAGATCCTGTAGCAAAAGAACCGGGACTTAAAATCATGCGGGGAAATATTTCTCCGGCAGGGGCGATCGTACGTCCGACAGCAGTATATGAAGAAGTAAAATACATCAAAGGTGCGGCAAAAGTGTATGAATGCGATCAGGATGCATATAGAGCCATTATGGCAGGCGAGATTGTTGCGGGGGACATTCTTGTTATCCGCTATGAAGGCTGTAAAGGAGCACCGGGTATGAAAGAGCTGATGCTTAGTATCGATGCGCTGATCGGACTTGGACTTGATAAAAAGGTCGGGCTTATCACAGACGCGCGTTTCTCCGGATTCAACTACGGAGCAATCGTCGGACATGTTTCTCCGGAAGCTTATGACGGCGGTGTGATCGCTTTGATCGAAAATGGTGATGAAATTGAGATGGACATTGCAGGGGGAACCGTCAATCTTCTCGTATCCGATGAGATTTTAGCAGAAAGAAGAAAATCCTGGGTACGTCCGCCGCTTAAGCAGCAGAAGGGTGTTTTAAATATTTACGCACAGAACTGCAGACCGGCAGAAGAAGGCGGTGCAATGCAGCCATGGGCACTGGATGCAGACTACGGATATCATCACGAATAAAAGTATTGGTATGGATAAGGAGAGAACGGGTATGTTATTGCTTTCAAAAGAGGATATTAAAAGTGTAATTACAATGAAAGATATGATCGAAGCGGATAAGCAGGCATTTAAGATGGTTGTCGATGGTACGGTAGATACACCGCTTCGTACAGTCATCAATGGAAAATATGACGGCGCATTTCTGTTTATGCCGGCCTATGCTCCGGAATTAGATGCGGCAGCCATGAAGGTGATCAACATTTTTCCACACAATATCGATAACAATCTGATGACATCACCGGCGCAGACCATGCTGATCGACGGAAAGACGGGATATGTGATCGCGATGCTGGATGGAACTTATGTGACACAGCTTCGTACGGGGGCTTCTTCCGGTGCAGCATTCGATCTGCTTGGAAAAAAGGAATGTAAAAAAGGTGCAATGATCGGTACAGGGGGACAGGCAGCAGCTCAGCTTGAGGCAATGCTCGCAGCAAGAAAGCTGGAAGAAGTAAAGATCTTTGACCTGAATGAAGAAAGATGCAAAGCATTTGCCGAAGAAATGCAGAAGGAACTGGCTAAATACGGTGCAACAATCATACCGGCCAAGGATTCGGATGACTGTATTGAAGATGCAGATCTGATCATCACAGTGACGCCTTCGGCAAAACCGGTATTTGACGGGACAAAGGTAAAAGCCGGTGCAACCATCAGCTGCGTAGGTACCTATGAACCGCACAAGCATGAGCTGGATCCGGCTGTTCTGCCGAGAGCATCTAAGATCATTTGTGATTCAAAAGAGGCGGCACTTTCAGAAACGGGGGATCTTCTGATTCCGATCGCAGACGGAATCATTACAGAAGAGGATGTGCTTGGAAGTCTTGGAGATGTGATCAATGGAAAGATCAAAGGACGTGAAAATGACGAAGAAATTATCGTATATGAAACTGTAGGAGTTGCTGCGCAGGATCTGGTAGCAGCAAAAGTGATTTATGATAAGGCAGTAGAAGCCGGAAAAGGACTTCGCTGGGGAGAATAATCTAAAAAGAGGATGTCAATACAAAAAACACGGAATATTTCCGTGTTTTTTGTATTTTAAAGAATAGCTTTGTGATAAGATAAACGAGAACAATAATTTAAAGAAAAGGAAACAAGAGAAATGATAACTACATGGATTCAGGCAGTATACCAATTTTTATGGGGAGATCTTTTAAGGATACCACTTCCGGGAGGCTCCTCTTTTGGTGTGTCACTGCTTATTATTTTACTGATTCCCACAGGAATCTATTTTACGATAAGAACAAGATTTTTGCCGGTTCGTCTTTTTGGAGATATGGTTCGCGCGCTTACCGGGAAAAAGAAGGAAGATGGCAGTCTGTCGACTTTTCAGACACTGATCGTCTCAACTGCAACAAGAGTCGGAATGGGAAATCTGGTAGGAGTAGTCGCTGCCGTTTCCGCAGGCGGTGCCGGTGCGGTATTCTGGATGTGGATCACAGCAGTCATCGGTTCTTCAACCGCTTTTATCGAGGCAACGCTTGCACAGCTTTATAAAGAGAAAGATCCGCTTTACGGAGGCTACCGCGGAGGTCCGGCATATTATATGCATCATTATGTAGAGAGACGGACAGGAAAGACAAAGAAACATGTCTGTATTGCGGTGCTCTTTGCAATCTCAGGGCTTATCTGCTGGGCCGGGATCAGTCAGGTGATCAGTAATTCGGTTGCATCTTCTTTTGAAAATGCATTTGGGATTCCGCCAATTTTAACGACGGTGATTCTGGTAGCCGTTGCGGCAGTGATCGTACTGCGAAAAAATGCCACAGTAAAGGTGTTGGATATTCTGGTTCCAATCATGGCAGTCTGCTATTTTGTGATTACGATAGTCATTATCTTATTGAATATCCGAAGCCTTCCGGGTGTATTTGAGCGGATTCTCCAGGAAGCGTTTGGGATCCGTCAGGCAGCAGCCGGAGGGTTCGGAGCAGTTCTTATGAATGGTGTAAAAAGAGGGTTATTTTCCAACGAAGCGGGTTCGGGATCAGCACCATGCGCAGCTGCGGCTGCAGAATGTGATACGCCTGTAAAAGCAGGATTTATACAGGCATTGGGTGTATTTATAGATACAATTGTGATCTGCAGCTGTACGGCGATGATCATGCTTCTTGTACCGGAAAAGATGATAGCAGGACTGGAAGGAATGGAGCTTTTGCAGACAGCAATGAATTATCATCTCGGTAAATTTGGCGTGATCTTTATTGCGGTTACGTTGTTCCTTTTCAGCTTTTCAACGTTTCTTGGAATCCTGTTTTATGCAAGAGGAAATGTGGCATATCTTTTAGGGGATAAGTGGTGCTGGCAGACAGCATATAAAATCCTTGCACTTGTGATGCTCTTTATCGGAGGAATTGCGGCTTATCATATTGTATGGGATCTTGGCGATGTGGGAATCGGACTTATGACGATTTTTAATATTGTGACTTTGTATCCTATGGGTGGAGAGGCACTGGAGGAATTGAGGAAGTACGAAAAAAATAAACAGTAGGAGGAACTGGAGAATGTCAAAAGATGAATATTTAATTACAGATGCGCCTCTTAAAGCATTAACTGTTTTTGCAATGCCTATGATTTTAGGCAGCTTTTTTCAACAAGTATATAATATGGCTGATTCTATTATCGTAGGTCAGTTTGTTGGTTCGTCTGCACTGGCGGCAGTCGGTGCCTGCGCCGCACTTACGAATGTCTTCATTTGTATAGCATTGGGTGCCGGTGTAGGTGCAGGAGTGCTCGTGAGCCGTTATTTTGGAGCCAGAGATTATAGTAAAATGAAAACAATCGTGTCAACATCATTGATCAGCTTCCTGATTCTAAGCGTACTTCTGGGTATATTTGGCTTTTGTTTTTCCCATTCGATGATGAGTTTATTACAGACACCTGCTGATATACTGGATGAAGCAGTACTGTACCTTCGTGTTTATTTTGTGGGATTTCCGTTTCTGTTTATGTATAACATCCTTTCAACGATGTTTACCTCGATCGGTGAATCAAAGATTCCATTGGGACTGTTGATATTTTCTTCTATTTTGAATATTTTTATGGATCTCTGGATGGTGGCCGGACTTGGTTTGGGGGTATTTGGTGCAGCTCTTGCAACCCTCATTGCGCAGGGGATTTCGGCAGTGTTTTCACTTTTGATTTTCTTTAGCCGGATGCGTCGATATAAAAGCCATTTTGACTGGTTTGACGGGAAGGAATTGCATTCCATGCTTCGGATCGCTGTGCCATCTGTTCTTCAGCAGTCTACAGTGTCAATTGGCATGATGATCGTACAGGCAGTTGTAAATCCATTCGGTACACAGGCACTTGCCGGTTATTCGGCAACGATGCGGGTAGAGAACGTTTTTTCACTGATCTTTGTATCCATTGGAAATGCAGTTTCACCGTATGTTTCCCAGAATTTTGGCGCAAAGAAAATGGAACGTATCAAAAAAGGATATCATGCGGCACTGGTTTTGGATTTATGTTTTGCAGTTCTTGCTTTTATAGTCATTGAAACGCTGCATACCCAGATTTCCTCGTTATTCCTGGGGAAAGACGGAACCGCCCTGGCATATCAGGTGTCCGGGGATTATATGAGATGGCTTGGTTACTTTTTCATTTTTATGGGTATCAAGATGGCAACAGATGGAGTACTCCGTGGACTTGGTGTTATGCGCCCGTTTCTCGTTGCCAATATGGTAAACCTTGCAATCCGTCTGGCAGTTGCTTTGATTTTTGCACCTCGTTTTGGTATCGAATTTGTCTGGCTTGCCGTACCGGCTGGCTGGTTTGCCAATTTTGCGATTTCCTATGTGGCACTTAGAAAATCGTGGCCAACTGATAAAGCAGCTTCAGTTTGCTAACTGTCTGTTTATTCCGGAAATAGAATTACCCGCACCAACGGTGCGGGTAATAGCATAAGTCAGCAAGAATATAAAATCAGAAATATAATGCCGAAAATCCTTATGGAAGCGGATGACCTGCAGCCAGGTACAGCTCATACCATTCTTCACGAGTCAGTGTTATCTCACATGCTGCGATAATTTCTTTCAGGCGGCTTTCACTTGCAGTTCCGGTAATGATTTGCATATTTGCCGGGTGGCGTAAAATCCACGCAGCCGCAATGGTAGTGTCGCTGACATTATATTTTTCAGCCAGTACGTGAAGCTTTTGATTCAGTTCCGGGTATTCGTCACTTCCGAGAAAGCATCCTTTCCATGCCGGCATCTGAAATGGTGACCAGGCCTGGAGGGTGATATCGTGTAGGCGGCAGTAGTCGAGCAAACTTCCGTCGTGGTCAATTGAACCGGGGGTTTCCATATTGACTTCCATGCCATTTGCAACAAGATTGGAAACCGGAATGCTGAATTGAACCTGGTTGACAACGAGCGGTTGGCAGACATACTTCTGCAGTAGTGCAATCTGCATCGGTTTGTGGTTTGAAACACCAAAATGGCGGACCTTTCCGCTCTCAAACAGAACATCAAATGCGGCAGCAACCTCTTCCGGTTCTACGAGTGCATCCGGACGGTGAAGCAGCAGAAGATCGAGATAATCTGTCTGAAGCCGTTTTAAAATACCATCGACGGATTTCAAAATGTGCTCTTTTGAGAGATCATAATAACCTTGCCGGATGCCGCATTTTGATTGCAGGTAAATATCTTCCCGTTTCAGGGATGGATCGCCGGCAAAGGCTTCGCCGAACACAGTCTCGCTCATACCGCCGCCATAGATATCCGCATGATCGAAGAAATATGCGCCCTGTTCCAATGCAGAGTGAATGAAATGGTTCATTTCCTTCTTCGATTTTTCAGAAAGTCGCATGCATCCGACTGCAATGGAAGGAATTTTTTGCAGATGATTGCCCAAAATAGTTTCTCTCATGATAAAAATCTCCTTTGTAATGATTTGATATTCGCGGAATTTTTCCGTAAAGCAAGTATGGAAGAAGTCCGGAAGTAAAGAAATAATAATTGTTATACTTTGGACCATGGTATCATCATATCATAGAAGCGCACTCGAGAGTCAATGAAAATTTCTTGAGATAGCTATTAAATTTGAGTAAGAGATAGAAGAGCAGATATTATATCTTGAAAAAAGTACGTTCCATTGGTTCCGTTGAAGTCAATAGATTCCTCTTTACTTTCCCGACACAACTGCTATAATATATCAGACAGCAAGTAAAGGCAAAACAGAGAGGAATTCTATAATGGACATTATACAAAAATTTGGTAACGCAGTGAGCAGTATGTCTCTGGAGGATCCCGGGAAGGCGCGCAGGCTTCTTCTTACAGGATATCGACTTCAGGAGAAACGACTGCTCTTTTTTTCAGATAAAAAGCTGCCCAAGTCGGGACAGTATGTAGCAAGAATTGTTATGAAAAATATCATCCAGGCACTTTCAAAGCCTGAAAATTCAGCGATGGTCAGCATCTTTGTTCCGGGAGAGCTTTTGACGGCGGCAGGGCTGACTCCGTATTCGGTAGAAGCAATGTCCTGCTTTATCGCAGGAACAAGATGTGAGCAGACATTTTTGAGAAAAACAGAAGAAGAGGGATTTCCGGAAACGATGTGCTCCTATCACAGAGTTTTCCTTGGAGCGGCACTATCCGGACTTGTGCCAAAGCCAAAATGTATGATCTACACAAATCTGGCATGTGACAGCAATATGATGACCTTCCCGTATCTGAAGCAGAAAAATATGCTTCCGGGATTTTTTATAGATGTACCATATGACAAGAACGAAGATTCTGTAAAATATGTGGCAGATCAGCTCCGGGAGTTGAAAGCATTTTTAGAAGATGTTACTGGAAAGAAGATTTCCGAAGAGGCAGTACGGCAGGCGGTCAATAACAGTAACCAGGCAGCCGCATATTATCATGAACAGCTGGCACTGCGCAAAGAACATGATCCGGTCACGAGCCTGACCAATGAGCTGTACGCGATTTTCATGTGCCACCTCATGGCGGGTTCGCAGGAGGCAGTCAAGTATACGAAATTGCTTCTGGAAGATGTGAAAAAGGCACCGAAGAGCGAAGGTCTGCATATTCTCTGGATGCATATGATGCCATTTTTGCAGGAACCGGTAAAGGATATTTTCAATTACAGTGACCAGATTCATATCAGTGCCTGTGACTTTGTGGCAGACGGATTTCAGAAGACACATTATGAAGATCCGTATGAGTCCATGGCAGAAAAGATGGTGAACTGCATTTACAATGGAAGCGTCAAGCAGAGAATCCAGAAGGCAAAAGAGCTTGCGGCGCAGACAAATGTGGATGGAGGAATCCTTTTTACTCATTGGGGATGCAAAGGTACGATCGGAGCTTCCAGTCTGATCAAAGGATCGCTTGAGGAAGCAGGGATTCCAACCATGATCCTTGATGGAGATGGATGTAATCCGGCAAACAGCAGTGATGGACAGATTTCTACAAGACTTCAGGCTTATATGGAGATGCTGAAGGTAAATAAAGCAGAAAAATATGCCGCAAATCACGGAAAGGGGGCTGGGTCAGATGATACATTATGTCTGTAAATATACGCCGGTAGAGTTATTGAATGCATTTGGAGAAGAGTGTGCCGTACTGGAGGAAATGCCGGAGAACTTTGAAATGTCGGATCAGATCGCACACGCAAATCTGTGCGGTTTTGGGAAATCTGTGATTCAGGCAGTTCTGGAAGGAAAGGTTAAGCAGCTTGTACTTGTGAACTGCTGTGATTCTGCCCGGAGAGTTTATGATATTGTAGAGAGTACCGGAAAATGCAATTTTTTATATATGCTGGATCTTCCGCATGAGGATAATGAATGTGAGAAGGTAAAGTATGCACAGGCAATCATGCGCCTGAAAAAAGCATACGAAAAATTTTCCGGAAAAACATTTGATAAGGAAGCATTTTTAAATTCATTTACAGAAAATGAGACAGAAATGAAGCCATACATTGGTCTGATGGGTGTGCGTGTAACGGGTATTCTTGAAAAAATGATCCGGGATAATATTCAGATGGACGTGGACAATCTTACCTGCACCGGTGGAAGACAGCTTGCAGTTGTTCCGGAGCAGATGAGACAGATGGATGAAGAAAAAATGTTTCTGGCTTATGCGGATGCCCTGCTTTGCCAGATCCCATGTTTCCGAATGAATAACAACACTCGGAGAAATCAGCTGTATCTGGATCCAAACTTGAAGGGAATTATTTATCATACGATCAAATTCTGTGATTATTATGGATTTGAATATGCGAGCATTAAAAAGAATATCAAAGTACCGCTTCTGAAAATCGAGACGGATTTTACAAGTCAGAGCGCTGGACAGTTACTGACGAGAATCCAGGCATTTGCAGAAACGATTGAAGGATCGGAAGACATGGATCCGGGAAAAGGAATCAGTGAGGAGGCAAGAAAAAAGATGGAGTCAGGAATATATTATGTAGCAGGGATCGACAGTGGCTCTACAAGTACAGACGTTGTGATTCTGGATCAGGACGGAAAAATTAAATCTACGATGATCATTCCGACAGGCGGCGGAGCGATGATGAGTGCGGAGAAAAGCCTGGATCTTGCCGTAGAGAAGGCAGGAATTAAGAAAGAAGAAATCGTTAGAATTGTCACGACGGGATATGGACGTGCTTATATTGAAAGCGGGGATGACAGTATTACAGAGATCACCTGTCATGCCAAAGGTGCGCATTACCTGAACCCGAATGTGCGGACGGTGATCGATATCGGCGGACAGGATATCAAGGCGATCAGCATCGATGAAAATGGCGCAGTAAAGAATTTCCTAATGAATGACAAATGTGCGGCAGGAACCGGAAGGTTTCTGGAAATGATGGCACGGACTTTGGGACTTTCTCTTGAAGAGATGAGTACAAAAGGATTGGAATGGAAGGAAAATATTGTGATTTCCAGTATGTGTACGGTGTTCGCTGAGTCAGAGGTGGTATCACTTGTGGCTCAGAATAAAGATGTGGCAGATATCATCCATGGTCTGAATGTGTCGGTTGCTTCGAAAGTAGGAGCACTGGCGGCACGTCTTGGGAAAAAGAATCCGGGAGAATATATGATGACAGGCGGAGTGGCAAAGAATCCTGGAATCATCAAAGCACTGGAAGAAAAGCTGGATGCGAAATTGTATATTTGCGACGAGGCACAGCTTTGTGGTGCGCTTGGAGCTGCATTGTTTGCATATGAGAAGTGCAGTGTGCAGAGGCTGTGTTTGTAATCACCGGACATTATTTTATATTGCATAAAAAAGAGAAACCTTACCAATTTAGTGCGACAGCCCCTTATTTTACCAGAACAATTTGGCGTTCGCGTTTGTGACGGTTTTTTCTATATTCTGTAGGAGAAATTCCGTGGTATTCTTTAAATATTTTTGAAAAATAAGAAGGCGAACTGAATCCACAGATCTGACTGATATAGTCCACGGACCAGTCAGAAGTAAAAAGAAATTCTTCACTCTGGGTGATGCGAAAATCCAGTATATATTTTTTCAATGGAACACCCATCTGCTTTGAAAAGATTTCTGAGAGATAGGATCGATTCAGATTCAGTTTGTCTGCAATATACTGAACTGTCAGGTCTCGTCCGTAGAAATCTTCTACAATAGAAATTGCTCGCTGTACATGACTTTCTGAATTCTGACGACTTTTTCTTTCGGGAAGCTCTTTGGAGTTCTCGATAAAAGTACCAACTTTTGAAAGAAGAAGGAGAAGAATGCCATTGGTATACAGATCATTTTTTGTACTATCATTTTTTATGGAAATCAGAATCTCAAGGAGATCCTTGATTTCCTCAAAGACTTCTGTAGAAAGTCCTTTTGTGAGGGACGGATAACCGAATCCAAGACGATGCATGAAGTATGGAGCGAGTTTGCCATTGAAGCCAACCCACGAATAAGTCCATGGATTCTCCTTATCGGCCTGATAGAAGACCATCTGATCCGGTTCAATCAAAAAAATCTGTTTTTCTTCAATAAGATATTCTGTTTTATTAACAACAAGACGTCCCTTCCCGGAAAGAACAAAATGCATGAGATAATAGGGTCTTGTTCCAGGTCCGTAGTAATGAAGCGGCAGACATTCTGAATGACCGCAGAAACGAAGTTTTATATCATTCCAGCTGGTGTCTCTGTACAGATTTAATTTTTCTAATTCCATAGGATCTCCTTTCGGTAATTTGTATATTTATATTCGATAGATACAAAATTTTTGCTTTTATTAAACTACAATTTCCGACAAAATTTATAAGTTATCCAACAAAAGTGACTAACATGGTAATAAGATTATAGTATATGATATCAATATAGACAAGAGAAAGAAAAGAAAAAAATAATCTAAAAATTCAGACAGGAAACGAATCGATTCAAATTCACAGAAAAGTAAAAAGCTATAGTTATTAGAAGAAAGAAGTCAGTTTGTAAAAGGTGACCTGTATTTTGTGCACCCTAAAATAAAATGGAAAGGTAAGGAAAGAGATATGTTAGAATTTGCAAAAACACCACCAAAAGGATGGAACAGCTGGGATGTATATGGAGCGTCTGTTACAGAAGAAGAAGTAAAAAGAAATGCAGATATTATGGCTGAAAAGCTTAAGAAATATGGATGGAACTATGTGGTTGTAGATATTCAGTGGTACGAGCCAGGAGCTGAGTCAGCAGCATATCGCAAGTTTGCGGATTTGAAGATAGATGAATATAGTCGTGTGCTTCCGGCTGAAAATCGTTTTCCAAGTTCAGCAGATGGAGTTGGGTTTGCACCACTTGCTGAATATGTACACCAATTAGGGTTGAAATTCGGTATTCACATTTTAAGGGGAATACCAAGACAGGCTGTTCATGGAAGAATGCATATCAAAGGAACGGATAAGACAGCAGATCAGATTGCTGTTAACAGCATTTGTCCATGGAATTCAGATATGTATGGAGTGGATATGTCAATTCCGGAAGGACAGTTATATTATGATTCTCTTATGGAACTGTATGCTTCATGGGGAGTTGATTTCATTAAGGTAGATGACATTGCATATTCAACGATTTACAGAGATTCTCATAGAAAAGAGATTGAAGGTATTCGAAAGGCCATTGATAAAACGGGACGGGAGATTGTACTTTCCCTTTCACCGGGACCGGCAAGACTTCAGGATGGAAGCTTTCTCCAAAAGAATGCCAATATGTGGAGACTTACAGACGATTTCTGGGATGAGTGGGAATTGCTCTATGATATGTTCGATCGTTGTAATTATTGGTCGCCATTTATCCGTAAAGGAAACTGGCCTGATTGCGATATGCTTCCGCTTGGACATATTGGAATCCGTTCCGGTGAGCGTGGAAAGGCAGACCGTATGACTTGCTTTACGAAACCGGAACAAAAGACAATGATTACATTATGGTCTATCTTCCAGTCGCCACTAATGTATGGCGGGGAACTGGCTGATCTGGATGCCTGGACTCTTTCACTGCTGACGAATACAGAGGTAAATGAAATGCATCGCACATTGGAAGGACAAAGACAGGAGTACAGAGATGATGAATGGATCGTCTGGTCAGGTGAAAATAAGGAAAGTACATATATTGCAATCTTTAACGTATCAGATGAAAAGAAAGAAATTCCAGGTAAATTGACAGAGCGATATCTTCGAAAAGATGCAAAAGAAATCTGGTCAGGAAAAAAGGTAACAGAAGGAACAGAAGGAACAGAAGAAGTAGAAAGCCATGGCTGTGTACTGTATCAGATGAAAAGAATATGATAAACGTTAGATAGGAGGAATGAAGTGATGGACACAATAGGGAAGAAACTTGGTCTGAAAGAGAAGATGGCCTATGGCTGTGGTGATGCGGCAAGTAATATTATCTGGGCATCTACGGGAACGTTCTTAATGTTCTATTACACTGATGTGGTAAATATCAATGCGGCAACAATTGGAGTCATTTTTCTGATTGCCAGGGTGATCAACGCAGTTGTTGCACTTCTTACCGGATGGCTGATCGATAATACGCATTCCAAATACGGAAAGGCAAGGCCATGGCTTTTGTGGTTTGCTGTTCCGTTTGGAATCGTAACATTTGCAATATTTGCAGTTCCGGATGTAGCAAAGCTGTACCAGATTATTTATGTATTCATTGCATATAATGCAATGATGAGCGTCTATTCTCTGATTAATATTCCATATGGATCTATGGCTACAATGATGACCAAAGACCAGTATCAGAGAACACTGTTGAATATCTTCCGTCAGTTGTTTGCACAGATTGCGAGTCTTCTTGTTACAGCAGGAACTCTTCCACTGGTAGACTTTATAACGGAATATGTGGGGGCGAGAAAAGCATGGAGTATCGTATACGGAATATTTGGTGTCATTGCGGCAATTCTGTTCTTCTTATGCTTTGCAGGATGTAAAGAGAGAATTCATGAAAATGAAGAGACGAAGACAGAAAAGATTCGTGTTGTTGACGGAGTAAAAGCAGTGTTGAAAAACAAATACTGGCACATGCTGATGGTGATATCCATTTGTATCAATATCTTCTTTCAGGCCATCAGTACGGTAAACACATATTATAGTAAAGCGGTTCTTCATAATAGCAGTATGATCAGCATATTGAATACGGCTTATATCGTTCCTGCAATTGCAACCTTTTTCTTTGTACATCTGGTTGTGAAGAAGTATGGAAAAGGAAAGACTACGATGTTTGGATGGATGATTATCTGTGTCAGCTATGTGATACTTTTACCATTTACAGAAAATACAACAGTACTGATAATCACAGCTGCTATGCGTGGCGTGGGATATTGCTTCCTACTTGCAGTGTCTTCTGCAATGGTAAGTGATGCAGTTGAATATGGAGAATGGAAAACGAAAATTCGTGTCGAAGGGCTGACATTCAGTATGCAGGGATTTGTAGGAACAATTGCGGCAGGTATTGTTACGGCAGTCATCGGATGGGTACTCAATTTCAGTAAATATGATGGAACACTTTCATTTGCTGATACACAGGCAGGATCTGCAGTACTTGCAATTAAACTGTTGTTTATCGCAGTTCCGTTTGTTGTCGGAGTATTGAATATTATATTGTTAAAATTTTACAAACTTGATAAAATGTATCCGCAGATTATTGAGGATTTAAATAAGCGGAATGGAAAATAAGTGGGGAATGTATATGAAGACAAGCATATCAGAAAAAATAGCTTATGGTATGGGAGATGTTGCATGTAATGTAGTATATGCACTTACATCTGGTCTTATCGTATATTTTTATACAAATGTAATCGGAGTATCAGCAGGAGTAGTAGGTACGATCCTGCTGGTATCTAGAGTGTTTGACGGTGTCTCAGATCTTTTGATTGCCCAATTGATGGATAAGATTAATTCCAGACATGGAAAAGCAAGAGCGTGGATTCTGTGGATGGCCGCGCCGTATGCGGTTTCAGCTACGGCACTATTTGCAGTCCCATCGCATGCGGGCAAAATGGTACAGGCAATCTATATCTTTGTTACTTATAATTTGTGTACGACAGTTGTCTACACGGCATTAAATCTTCCATATTCGGCAATGGCGCCGTTGATGACAAATGATGAAGAGGATCTGGCTAAATTAAATATTTTCAGAATGTCTATGTCGCCTGTCAGCAACATGATTGTAACCGCCTTATCACTGCCACTGATTAACTTTCTTGGTGGAGATCAGAGGGCATGGATTATAGTAACGGCGGTATATGGAATTATTGCGTTTGGAATGCTAATGTGGACCTTTTTAGGAACAAAGGAACGTTTTCATACGGAAGCGGCAGCAGAAGCAGAAAATCTTCCATTTCGAGTTCGTCTGAAAGCTGCTGCACAGAATAAATATTTTATCATTATGTTCTTGATGGTAATGGCACTTGCTCTGTATCAGAATGTCAATGGAACAGTATCTACTTATTATGCGCAGTATGTGCTTGGAAATGCAGAAATTATGGGGGTTATGCAGACGTGTGAAAAAATTCCGTGGATTCTTGGAATCATCTGTATGGCGCCATTGATTAAGAAGTTTGGAAAGCGTAATCTGGTCTTGGGAGGAGCCATCATATGTATTGCTGCGCAGATTATTCTAATGATTAATCCGGAAAATATGAAGTTGGTTTTAGCTGCTTCCATTATTCGAGGACTCGGAGAGGCTCCGATTAACGGACTCACTTTTACCATGCTGGCAGATGTAATTAATTATGGACATTGGAAAACTGGCATTCGTGTACATGCGCTGATATTTTCCACCTTTACGGTCGGACAAAAATTTGGTGGGGGTGTGGCAGGCTGGGCAATCGGCCAGTTAATGCAGTTATCCGGATTTACCGGAAGTGTTACAGAGACAGTGGAAGCTGTCGCAATGATTAAAAATTTGTATATTTACGGAGTGATATTGGCATGGGGATTAATTGCAATCTGTATGTTGGCATATCATCTGGACAAGGAATATGATCAGGTGCTGGCAGAATTGAAATGAAAAACCAGTTGGAATGGGGCTGTTGAACTGAACTGCTCCCCGTCAAGTAGACAATTGAAAAAATATAAATTTTTCCTGCCAGTAGAAATTATCTGCTGGCAGTTTTATGCAGCTTGCAAGTAAATTTTGTGTTTTTCCATTGGTCCATTGTCGATACATTTAGCAACTCGCGACATGCTTTGCGTTATTCCAGCATTTATAAGTTTTGTATGAAATATCCTGTTTGTATATTGAAATCCCCTGTCACTGTGAAACAGTGGCTGCGCACCAGGATTTCTAAGTAAAGCACTGTCTACCGTATCAAACACCAAAGTATTGTTGTTCTTATCACGAATAGCATACGAAACAATCCGTCTATCATATAGATCCAGTATTGCACTTAGATAAAGTTTACGTTTTTCCATCCCCATATAATAATGGAATTCTGTCACATCAGTGAGCCATTTCTCGTTTGGTGCTTTGGCAGTGAACTCGCGATTAAGTATGTTTTCAGCTATATACTGAGGGTTTGCAGCCTGTCTTGTGCACCCGTTGTTAGAATACTTGATAGTTGATTTTATATTAAGTTTACGGCAAATGCGTAGCACACGTTTATCGTTTACATCAATACCATGATATCGTTCCAGATCATCTCTGATCCTTCGATAGCCTTTATCCGGTGACTCTGTATGAATCTTTTCTATCTCATCAGCAATAAGTCTATTCTTTTGTTCACTTTCAGGAATTTCTCTATGTAACCATTTATAGTAAGAGGCTTTGGAAACTCTGCCAAGTTTACAAAGTGCAGCGATTGGATAATTATGTTCTTTGTGTTCTTCTTTGATTGCCTGATATATATGTTCATGACGAATCAGGCTTAGCCCCGCCTCCTCTCTATTTCTTCGAGTTTTTTTAAGAAAGATGTAAAAACTGAAAACCGGTAAGGTTTTTTACGCATATCGCCATGCAATATGCAATTATCTTTTATTTCATTGCATCTTTAATTGCGCCAAGCAGCTCTTTATAGGTTTCATAGGCCGGGATCTGCGGATAATCCGCTTTGATCTTGTCGGTTGAACGGAATAAGAATCCTGCCTTACTTGCCTGGATCATACCCAGATCGTTGTAAGAATCCCCACTTGCAATTGTTTCAAATCCGATGGACTGCAGTGCCTTCACGGTTGTTAGTTTGGAATTTTCCACACGCATCTTGAAGTCTGTGATCTCACCATTTTCCGCAATTTCCAGACTGTTGCAGAAAAGTGTCGGATGATCAAGCTTTTCCATGAGCGGCATTGCAAATTCGGTGAAGGTATCACTGAGAAGGATTACTTGGGTGAAGGAACGTAGCTCATCCAGGAAGTCTTTTGCGCCCGGAAGCGGATCAATCTTGGAAATTGTTTCCTGAATTTCTTTGATTCCGAGACCATGCGCTTTTAAAGTATCCAGTCTCCAACGCATCAGTTTGTTATAATCAGGTTCATCTCTTGTGGTTCTTTTCAGTTCTGGAATTCCACTTGCTTCTGCAAATGCAACCCAGATTTCCGGTACAAGTACTCCTTCGACATCCAGACATGTAATATACATATGTTAACCCTCCTGTACTTTCTGTTTTTTGCTTTCTATCATACCATATATCTGTTTATTTTGCATGCTTTTTTGAAATTGAAGTAACTGTTCAGAGCCAACCTCCAAAATGCTACGCATTTCGTCAGTGTGGCGTATCCGCCAAATAAAATTTCAAAAACAGTCTTAAAAATGCAAGCATTTTACACCTGTTTTATGAAATTTTGCTTGGCTCTGAACAGTTACAAATTGAATAAAAACTGCTGGAGAGAAACCTGTATAAACTACATGATGGCATGGAAAACCATGTAAAGAAGTCATTAGGGAAAATTGCGGGTTCCATTTTGGAATGTGCGCAAACCGGAAAGATGTTGACGATAAATTTTTTCAGGGACTATAATATAAGTATCTGTGGCAAAAGAGGGATGTTTCGGAATGGATCATTGAAAAAAGAAAATCTGCCGAAACATATTTTGCTTAAATTACATAAAGGAGAAAAAGGATGAATAACTTTATTTTTGAAAATAAAACGAAAGTATATTTCGGGAAAGGATGTGTCGGTGAGTATCTGCCGAAAATCGCTGCGGTGCATGGGGATAAGGTTCTGCTTGCCTATGGCGGCGGCTCGATCAAGAAAAATGGAGTTTATGAGGAAGTCATAGCAGCACTTGAAAAAGCCGGGAAAACGATCATTGAATTTCCGGGGATCATGGAAAATCCGACTTATAAGAAGGTGCTTGAAGGCACAAAGCTGGTAAAGGAAAAACAGGTGGACTGGATCCTTGCAGTCGGCGGAGGCTCGGTTATGGACTGCAGCAAGGCAATTTCCATGGCAGCGGTCAGCGAGAAAGATGTGTGGGATGAGTACTGGGCGAAGAAGGGGGTTATGGATTTTGAACCGATGCCGCTTGGTGTGATCGTAACAGCGTCCGGAACAGGCAGCGAGTGCAACGGGGGAGCAGTCATTACCAATGAAGAGGTCATGATCAAGACAGACCGGGATTATCCGAAATGCAATCCGGAATTTGCATTAATGGATCCGACTTACACTTATACTGTTCCGACAAAACAGATGGTGGCAGGAAGCTTTGATATCCTGTCTCACGTTATGGAGACTTATTTCAGTGAGCCGGACGAGGATAACGTATCAGATGATATTTCGGAAGCTCTGATGCGCGGCGTGATAACAAGTCTTCGTGCGGCATTGGTAAATCCGGAGGATTATACAGCAAGAAGTAATCTGATGTGGCTGTCTACCATGGCGGAGAACCGGATCATCAAGCTCGGCAAAAAATGTGATTTTGAATGCCATCAGATGGAGCATCAGATCAGTGCTTATACCAACTGCAGTCATGGATGTGGACTTGCTGTGCTGCATCCGGTTTATTATCGGCATATCTGTCAGGCAGGCGCAAAGAAATTTACCCGGTTTGCGGAAAATGTATGGAAAATTCCGAGAAATGGACGTACCGATGAAGAGATGGCTGAAGCTGGCGTAGAGGCATTGGCTGATTTTATCAGAGAGATCGGACTTCCGACAACACTTCGAGAAGTAGGCGTGGAGAAAAAAGAGGATCTGAAAGAAATTGCGGATTCTTGTTATCTGGTGGATGGAAGTTATAAGAAGATGACACATGAGGAGATTCTGGAAATATTTCTGGAGTGTTTCTAAGGACAATAGCTAAAAGGTGATATTAATTCATTGGGGCTTCAGAAGCCGTGCTATGTGGATGAACAGACGCACTACCGCTATTATGACATCAAGTAGAATGCCTGTTTGGACATGATTCAGTATATGAAAGAGCTTGGAATGGAACTGAAAGAGATTAAAGAGATCCCTGTGCCGGAAAGGGTACAGGGATCTCTTGTCTCAGGTAGTAAAATTTCTATACTGGATGGATATTTTGGTTAAGGTGATCTGAAGTGTTTTGAGGATTTGTTTCCTCCGAGTGTTCATTCACCGGAAGATATTCATACTTCGGAATGAAATCCCGTTTATCGTACAGTTTATAATACTGAATGAAAATACGGTCCATAACTTTTGGAATCTGACTTTCATCTGGTTCAAACAAAATGATCAGATACTGCATGGCACTATACCGTGTACACACGTCAATCCTACGGATCTTGTGACGGATCGCTTCCTCCATGTATTCCAGTGCCTGTTCAATATTTTCAATATACATCATAGAATCCGGAGCGGTTTCCATTGTGACCATGACCAGGAAACAATGGTATTTATGTCGTTCTCCAAGTTGGTTGATGTACTCATAAATCTTAGAAAATTCACGGTAATTAAGATTAAGTGCTCCGGAATAGTTTCCGCTGTTGCGAAGTGCTTTTGCCACAAGGGAAAGATCTTTTGCTACGCTGGAAACCGGGAATACGGTATTGTCCATCTGTTGATAGAAAAAGAAATTGTGTTTTCCGTTTTGCTTGACATAATAGAGTGCTTTATCTGCTTTGGAAGAACACTCGTCAAAGGAATCTCCCTTGGTACACATGCAAAGTCCGGCAGAAATGGATGCAACACGGATCTCAAAATCTTTTTTCTTCTCAGAATCAAAGCGGGAAAACAGAGTTTCCATAAGCTCGGATATTTCATTTTTACCGGCATCCGGTACAAAAAGAAGGAATTCATCGCCACCAAACCTGCAGCCAACCGAATTTCCGATATGCTCGGAGAGGAGAGCTCCAAGTGCTTTCAGTGCACGGTCGCCGGCTTTATGACCGTAGATATCATTTATCTTTTTCAGATTATCCATATCCATAAAGATCAGACAGCCATTGTGTTCCTGCATTAGCTGTGCGATCATTTTCTGACCGGTATTTCGCATAGGGAGTCCGGTAAGAAGATCAAAATTTTCTGATTCCTCCTGGCTCTTCATCGTATTCATAACATTGGAAATGAAGTTGCTGATTTCAAATTCCATGCCAGGAAGAGCTGGCTCGTCATCAATTTCCAGATAAGTATCTGTGATCGTCAGACGATTCTCATCCATCAGTCTGAGAAAAATATCTGCGATTTCCGGATCGAACTGAGTTCCTCTGTTTTTGCGTATTTCTTCATAAATTGTTTCTTTTGGAAGAGAATTACGGTAAATACGGCGGGAATTCATTGCGTCATAGCTGTCAGCAACAGCAACGATTCGCGCATGGATCGGAATTTCTTCACCTTTTAGACCGTCCGGATAACCATGGCCATCATAACGCTCATGATGAGATCGGGCAACTTCGGTTACATGATTGATGATCGAAACATTTTTCAAAATCTCAGCACCAATAACTGTATGTTCCTTAATAATAGCGTACTCTTCGCTTGTCAGTCTGGATGGCTTGTTTAAAATAATATCAGGGATGCCGACTTTTCCGATATCATGCAGATGAGCTGCATGTCGGAGATTGACGATTTCAGAGCGATTCCAACCCATTTCCTGCGCAATCAATGCAGAGTATTCCGCAACACGATGGGAGTGCCCTCTGGTGTATTCGTCCTTGGCCTCAATGGTTGTAGAGAGAGTCTGCATCATCTGTAAGGAAATTTTTTCCATCTGCCGTTTACGTTTCAAAAGCTCCTCTTTTTGACGATGCATTTCAATGGTATGCACATTCTTTATTGTACGGATAATGTTAATGAAAAGAAGGATCAACATACCGACACCAATAAAAAGACCGGAAATCAAAACTACAAAATATGTAGAAATGGATTCGATGGCGATGGCAAGCATTGCAATGATCAGGCCAATCAGCACCAATTTGTTTTTCCGGTATTCTTTCTTTCGCATATCCAGACAGAAAGTCAGGAAAACCAGAAAGAAGGTGACTGCAAGAATCACGTGGGCGCCCGGCAGAGTTTCAATAAAATCAGCAATGCCAGTCAGATGAAGAACCAGACAGATCAAAAAGTTACCAAATGCCGCACAGCCAAGGTAAAAGTAAGGCTTTTTATAACGCCCCTGCTGAATGAGATCTGCATAAAAAAGTACCGGGATCGGAACGAGCATGATCATCACAAAGCATAAAGTCCCCAGTGCAGATGGATTCGGAACTATAAGCTGTCTGAGCTTGGATTCGCCGAGCATCCATGCAGCTCCCATGGTCATGCACCATCCAAGATATTCCATATCGAATTTTCTGTCATAGACAATTCCGAGTGCGATACTGAAAAGGATGGTAATGATACCGGCGAACAAGATAAAGAAAGCAATAATAGTCTCAAGCCCGTAAGATTCAAAAATATATTCCCAGATATCACTCTTGTCTCCGAAATAGATCTCATTGACTACACCGGAATAGTTAGAGGTATTGGTAGTCAGCTCAATACGGAGTTCTTTTCCTGCATCTGCTGCTGAAGTAGGACAGAAAACATAACAGCTGGCAGAATTTTTCCCAGTCAGTCGATGGTCTTTGGTTGAGTATTCAGTGCGAAGCACTCCGTCAATATAGAAACGGATATCCTGCAGAGAGGAACGTATAGCAAGTGAACTTTGTGTATAATTTTCAGGAAGTGTTGTGGTAATGACCATAGTCTCTTTTGCAGGAACATTGTAATGTCCGGGGACGGCAATCTGTTCTTTGCTTCCATCGGAGTGAATCCAGGTAAAAGTACCACGATATGTGATGTCGCTGGATTGGATTCTGGCATTGTGATTGTTAATTCCTGTGAATTGTATTACCAGAAACCAGATAAGTATCAGGAACATCAGAAGATAGTAAAATCCGATCTGGATTTTGCTTATTTTATAGTTTTCTTTTGTCAAAACAGAGACTCCTTATCTACAATTTTGGTCTATTTGAAGATATTATACGATGTGAGTGTCAAAAGTGAATTTTGCCACTTACTGATGTAACCGGATTGCTCCATTGCTACGCAATTCCCACAATCTTTAAACATCATTATACTATTTGCGGACAATATTTGCAATTAAAGAGAAGGAGGAATGGTGGAAAAAGACAGGTCATGGTAGTTGAGAAATACCAGAAGATAGATTATAATTTTCATAAAATATTTTGTGTATGAAAGGGAACGTAAAATGGTAAAATTAAGCACACTTTGTTATATTGAGCAGGATGGAAAATATCTGATGCTTCACCGGACTGTCAAAGAAAATGATATCAATAAAGACAAGTGGATCGGAGTAGGCGGTCATTTTGAAAAAGGGGAAAGCCCGGAGGAATGTCTTCTTCGTGAGGTGTGGGAAGAGACGGGATACACGCTGACATCCTGGAGATATCGTGGGATTGTAACCTTTGTATATGGCGAAGATGTAGTAGAATATATGTCACTTTATACGGCAGATGGTTTTACAGGAACGCCGATTGCGTGTGATGAAGGAGAACTGGAATGGGTAGAAAAGTCTAAAATCGGAGACCTGGAATTGTGGGAAGGGGATCGAATCTTTTTTGAACTCCTTGAAAATGAGCAGCCGTTTTTCTCATTAAAGCTTGTATATAACACAGATGATGTTCTGGAATATGCAGCATTAGATGGAAAAGAGATGAAAGATTTCAGAAGAAGAGAATGTTAAAGTGGAATATCGAATAGCGTGGAAAAGTTACGAAAGTAATGTTTTGGCATGGAATGTTGAGTCTGCTCATTTGGATAGTGTATGATGATAAAGATTCTCATTAAATGAAGGGGGAAAAGAGAATGTACAGTGAGTTGACAAAGATGGAAGGGAAAAGGATTGTGATCCGCACATTCGGTTATTTTGATATTTTTGTGGATGGGGAAACGATTCCTTTTTCATGTAAGAAAGCCAAAGAACTGTTGGCACTTCTGGTTGACAGAAGAGGAGGATTTGTGACGACGGGGGATGCGATCAGTTATTTATGGGAGGATGAATGTACAGAAAAAAGAATAAAAGATAAATTCCGCAAAGTGGTAAAAGAGCTTCGGGGAACGTTAAATGCATACGGAATCGAAAGAGTCCTGCACCGGGTAAATCAGGAGAGCCGTATCCGCACAGAGCATGTGGAGTGTGATCTGTATGACTACCTGGAGGATGAGGAAAAACATAAAAAACTGTTCAAAGGAGTGTATATGACGAATTACAGCTGGGCGGAAAACACTTTGGGAACGTTGTTGAATCAAAAAGAACAATGGGGAATATAGCAAAAATCGGGAGACTGTTATCAGACAGCCTCCCGATTTTTTTGAAGAGATTTTATTGGACTACACATTCTTTGTACAGTTTTTTGATTGTGAATGTCTGCTGTAAAAGGAATAAAAAATGAATGGTTCAAAAGATTTTGTAAAAGAAACGAAAAAAGGATGAAAAAGAAACGGTTTCTGGACGGAAAAGAAACGGAAATCGGTTGCATGGATGTGTAAAATGAGGAAAGGATCTGAAAATAAAAAGAAAGAGAGGAAAAAGAATGAGACAATTGAGACGGCTGTTATCCGTTTTGGTAATGGCAGTAACGATCGTGGGGATGTCGATGACGGCATTTGCACAGGAAAGTGTATCGGGGGCAGGAGGTAATGGCAGTATTACGATTGAGAATGCATCAAAAGGGATTCATTATACAATTTATAAGATATTTGATGCAAAAGTGAATGCGGAAGGGACTTCGGTAGCATATACAAAAAAAGATATTTCTGAAAATCCTTATTTTAAAAAGGATTCAGCAGGAAATATAACTGCGACTGAGGATGCATATGAAGCTGGATCTAAAGAGCAACTTTCTGAAGGGGCAATTGCCTGGATAAAAGAAAATGGAAAGGAAGTATGCAGTAAAACTTCCGATGGCTCTATATTAAAAATCACCGGTCTTCCATACGGCTATTATTATGTCACCAGCACTTTAAAAGATGGCGGTATGATCATGGTAACGAGTGTTGCAAAAGACGCGCAGATCGTGGACAAAAACAGTAAGGAGCCGCAGTGGACTCCGGGGAATGACGGGAATGCCGGAGGGAAAAGTATTGTACTTGACGATGGTAAACAGGTAAAGGAAAACAATGTCAGTATCGGTGAAACGGTTCATTTCCGTTTACAGATCAACACCTCGAATTATGTTGCAGACAAGCAGATCAAGGAATTCATCATTGAAGATACTCTTCCGACCGGATTTGATGCAGCAAAGATCACATCTGTGATGATTGAAGAAGAACCGCTGGAACAGTTTGAAAATACAACTTTCCCGGTTACGATCCCTTGGGCAGCGGATGAAGGAGAAAATGGCTGGAAAAATCTTTATGATACCGGGGCAAAAATTACCATTGATTATACGGCTGTGTTAAACGATAAAGCAGTGATCGACGGTGAAGGAAATAAGAACAGTGCCAGATTTTCATGGAATTATACGACAGAGGAACCGGGAAAAAGCTCGATAGAGGATTCTACAACAACAGATACCTATGCGGTTGTGATCCAGAAGGTCAATGAAAAAGGAGAGGCACTTACCGGAGTGGAATTTGAAGTGCCGTTCCCGGTTCAGGCAGAAGAAGAAAGCGGTGTGTATACTGTAAAAGGCGGACAGACCGGAACCGGAAAGGTGAAAGCCGGAAGTGATGGAGCTGTGGTGATCAAAGGTCTGAAGATGGGTGATTACAGAGTTACAGAAACAAAAGCACCAGAAGGATATAACAAGCTGACGGAGTCATTTCTGGTAAGTGCCGAAAAGATCAGGGCGACAAGGACGGACGCTAGCACATATCTTGATGAAAACGGAAATGTTACAGAAAGCGAGACTGAGACAAAGGTAACTTATACAAATGCAGATTTTGCAGCAAAGGTAAAAGTTGTTGTAAATAAATCAGGAAAACTTCTTCCGGGGACAGGTGGAACAGGTGAAATGATCTTTACGGTCAGTGGAGTACTGATTGCAATTGTTGCAGGAGTTGTCCTGTTGAATACAAAAAGACGAAAACGAATTGTATGATAGTGAATGAGCCGAAACGAAGGGGAAGACTTTTCTTTTTTATATGGACAGGAATCCTTCTTGTGGGAATCGCGGTCATGCTCTATCCAAAAGTCGGAAAGATCTGGAATGCCAATCGGCAAAGCAGGGTGGTAGATGGATATGAAAGGTCAGTGGAGAAGCTGGATGCCAGGAAGGAAGAGGAAATGATCGCACAGACAAGAGCGTATAATGTGATGCTTCTGGAACAGAATAACCCGGTGCCGAATGACAAAAATGCTGATAGTTATGGAGCACTTTTGAATATGACATCTGACGGTGTGATGGGATATCTGGAAATTCCGGAAATCCGGTTGAAACTTCCGATTTACCATGGAACGGGTGATTTTGCAATCTGCAATGGCGCAGGACATGTGGAAGGAAGCAGTTTCCCGATAGGCGGAAAGGGAACACATGCGGTGCTTTCTTCCCACAGAGGACTGCCGGGGGCGAAACTTTTCTCGGATCTGGACAAGCTGAAGGTGGGAGACTATTTTACAATTACAGTGCTCCGGCAGACGATTTTCTATCAAATCGATCGGATCGATATTGTAGAACCGGAGGAAACGGGACTGCTTGCCCTGGATAAGGAGAAGGATTACTGCACATTACTGACATGTACGCCTTACGGTATCAATACCAAACGGCTTCTGGTGCGGGGCGTACGCTGTGAGGTGACGGAGAGAGCGGAGCCAATCCGGACAGGAGAGAAGACGTATCGGAGATGGTACGCTGTGATCGGACTGAATCTGTTTGTGGCAGGCGTGATCTTGTGCTGGAAAAGGAAGAAAAAAAGAAGAGGATAAATATAAATGGGGGGGATAAAAATGCAGACAGTATTTGCTGAAAAAACAGAAGACCGGTCGCTGGATGATAACAGACATATCGGGGAGCTTTTCTTTATCCGGATGTACTGGGAAAAAGGGAGGATTCCGTCTGGAAATATTCTGTACTGGAAGGATGCCAAAAGAGAGGATGCACAGATCAATTTCACAGGATTTGACGGGCTTTTGCTGTATCTGGATGAAACTTGCGAGCAGAATGGCGTATTACTGAGGAAAGCACAGGTCAGAAGAAATCAGAAAAGAAGACGGTATCTTGAAGCGGGAAAGGAACTGGAGCTGGTAAAAAAATCGGAGCATGCAGCTGTTTTCTGGTTAAAAGTAATGGGACGGGAGTTCGCATCTTTTCAGGGGATAGTGCATATCTGGGGAAGAGATTATCCGTACCGGAGCGGATTTGAACTGATTATACTGCTGAAAGATATTGTAGGATTTACAGAGAGAAGGAGTGTAAGGAAAAACTGGAAGGCAGAGAGAAACTGACGATAAAGGATTGTGAAGTTCTGAAAGACATATTATAATGACATAAGAAACTACAGACAAGAAGAACAGGAGATGCAGACAATGGAATTATGGGATATTTATGATGCAGATAAGAAACCAACAGGAAGAACGATGAAGCGCAATGACTGGTGTCTGAAGAACGGGGAGTATCACCTTACTGTTCTTGGCGTTGTAGCAAGACCGGACGGGGAATTTCTGATCACTAAAAGGGTAATGACGAAAGCCTGGGCACCGGGCTGGTGGGAGGTATCCGGCGGTGCTGCGCAGGCGGGAGAAGCGTCTTACGATGCTGTATTAAGAGAAGTCAGAGAAGAAACAGGACTGGATGTAAGCCGGGCAGACGGAGGTTATCTTTTCACTTACAAGAGAGAGAATCCGGGGGAAGGAGATAATTATTTCGTAGATGTGTATCGTTTTGTGATGGATATTGATGAAAAAGATCTCCATCTTCAGGCGGCAGAGACAGATGGTTATATGTTTGCAACATTAGATGAAATTAAGGCATTTGCGGCAGAAGGAAAGTTTCTGCATTATGACAGTATAAAGAAAGCATTTGAGATGTAAGTAAAATAAAAATCGGATTATCGGGGAAATGACAGATCGCCTGATAATCCGATTTTTTATAAAACAGAAACTCTGAAAAATATGCAATACATAGCGAGTATCTGTTTCTTTCTGCTACTTGCAATATGATGCAATCACTTTCAACACCTTATCCATTTCCAGTGGCTTTGCGAGATGCTCATTGATTCCGGCATTCTTTGACTTCTGGATATCTTCCGCAAAAGCATTGGCGCTGAGGGCAATGATTGGAACCGTTGTGGCATCAGGGCGGGAAAGTCCGCGGATCGCCTTTGCGGCATCCAGACCATTCATAACCGGCATCATAATATCCATAAGAATGATGTCGTATTCATATGGCTTTGATTTTTCAAAAAGCCGGACGGCTTCCAGTCCGTTGATGGCTGTGGATACATTAAGTCCTGCGGCTTCCAGAGAGAAAACAGCAATCTCAAGGTTCAGTTCATTATCCTCTACAACAAGAATATGAAGATCCGTAAGATCTGCGGGAGTATCAGTGGCAATTTCCGCAGAGGCGGAAGGTTGATGCTCGTCAATGGTAAATGGCAGGATCAGAGTAAAAGTTGAGCCGACATTTTTTTCACTTTTCAACTGGATCGTACCGCCCATTTCCTGTACCAGTCTGTGAACGATCGCCATACCGAGCCCGGTCCCTTTGTAAATCGTCCGGGCACCGGTATCTTCCTGTGCAAAAGGTTCAAAAATATGCTTCTGAAATTCCGGACTGATACCGATACCGGTATCAGAAATTATAAATTTGTAAATAACATTCTGATGTACCTGCCTGATGATCTTTGCGTGTACAGAGATCGAACCACCGGGCTTATTGTATTTAATTGCATTGCTTAAAAGATTCATGAAAATCTGACGGATATGTAATGGACTTCCGATCAGATAAGGATATTTTAAACTGCCCGGTTTTATTTTTTTCAGAGTGATATCAAGCCGGGAAGCCTGTGCCTCCAGCATACTCCAGCAATTGTCAAGGATCTCGCGGATGTCGAATGGTATCTGTTCAAGGAAGAATCGGTCTGTTTCCATCCGCTGCATATCCAGGACATCGTTGACAAGAGCTTTTAAGTGAAAAGCAGCAGTACGCATTTTCTCATGACACTCCAGCAGTGCTTTGGGATTTGTTTCATTTTTCTGTGCAATATCAAGCATTCCAAGAATTCCGTTAAGAGGGGTGCGGATATCATGTGACATCCGGTTGAGGAAGTCGGTCTTGGCTGTATTTGCCTGATTTGCGGATTCGACCGCCTTAACCAGCTCCTGCTGGTAAGCCAGTTCTTTCTGCTTGTAATCATCGATGATCTGGGTTACATAAAGAATTTCTGTAACATCGTCATCAGTGTCGCGGTTCTGGACGATAAAGGTGGCACGGCGCCAGATCCCCTGTGGAGATGGATACTCCCGGCTTATAAAAAGCTTTCCGTGCAACCGGTCATTTACCGTTGTCAGATCAAAGAAATACTGCATGATCTCGTGATGTGACGGTGCAACCATTTTCTCAAGGATATCATTTAACTGCGCAGTGGCGGAAGTGACAACTCCGGTCGGTGTATAGTTCTGGTTGGCACCGGCAAGCTTTTCAATCCGGTCTTGAATCAGATCGATATGGTAAATTGCATGATAAATCTGACTGGTTGCAGCGGTCAGGTTCTGATATTTACGTTCATTTTCGATATTACGGGTGACATCCTGATGGTATCCACGGATGCATATTCCATTTCCCTGATAATCCGGATAGAGGATACCGCCACATCGTATCCAGATCTGTCCAAGTAACGGATGATTCCATGGGTATGTGATTTCTGAATAACTTTCGTGAATGACCTTCTGCACATAATCAAGCACCGGGGTTACATATTTGGGAGGAATCCGGTGATACCAGAACTGATAAACTTCTTCAGGAGACATCTCTTGTGACACACCAAGAAGAGTACACATTGTAGGATTTGGGTGCAGCCGGGGAGCCTTAACGCCATCCATCTCAAGCGTCCAGATACCGATCTGTGCGCCACGAAGAATTTCGTCCATCTCCAGCTGATAATCCAGACGGGATTTGGAAGCAACAACCTCCAGGCGCATCTGCTCATTCTTATGATCTTTGATCATGGTTCCGACATATTTTCCAAGAAGGGACAGCAGGCGGTGGATCAGGCTGGATTTCTCCATATCCGGATTATCTACGCCAACGAAACCCATCAGCTTTTCGTGTACAGAAATAGGAAAGGCGATCAGGGTAGAAACGTTCTGAACTTTTAACAGTTCATATTCCAGAGGCATAGATTCACGGTAAGCCTCCAGATCTTCAATCAGAATATTTTCACCATGAAGAAAAACCTCGATCCATTTTGGCATGCTTTCAAAAGGAATATCATGCAGATTCCGGATCTGCGGGGTGACTCCTGCGGCGCACCACTCATAAGTATTGGTAGAAGTATGATTTTCACTGGTTTCAAATACATAAGCACGGTCGGCGTCTGTAAATTCTCCGATTGATTTGAGCATAAAATTGATACCGTCAGCCAGATCCTCTGCTTCATGAAGCAGGGAAATCTGATCTGTCATAAAACGTTCGGCTTCCAGCTCAGCATATAAAGTTGCATTATCCTTGTCATTATTCATAAGGAAATCCCTCTCAAGTAAAGTGTAAAGTTTATAAAATTACTTTACCTTGTTTTTACGAATTCGTCCACGAAAAATTTAAAATATATACAAATTGTCTGGTGGTTGAAAAAAAGAAGGAATGATTCTATAATTTCACTTAGACGAAAAGATTTTGTCAGGAGATAACAGGAGGAAGATAAAATGGCTTGTACAACAATACTGGTTGGAAAAAAGGCATCGTATGACGGCTCCACGATGATCGCAAGGAATGATGATTCACCGTCAGGCGCTTATATGCCGAAAAAATTTGTGGTGATCCATCCGGAAGATCAGCCGAAGGTATATGAATCGGTGATTTCGCATGTGAAAATAGAATTACCAGAGAATCCGATGCGTTATACCGCCATGCCGAACGCAGTCAAGGGGGAAGGAATCTGGGCGGCAAGTGGGGTAAATGAAGCGCAGGTAGGAATGACGGCAACCGAAACGATCACATCCAATCCACGTGTGCTTGGAGCGGATCCGCTGGTTACATATCAGCCGAAGTCAGACGACCAGGAAGAAATTGCAGGTGGAATCGGGGAAGAGGACATTGTATATATCGTGCTTCCTTATATCCACAGCGCAAGAGAAGGCGTGCAGAGACTTGGAAGTATTCTCGAGAAATACGGTACTTATGAGATGAATGGAATTGCATTCGAGGATGTAAATGAGATCTGGTGGCTGGAAACAATCGGTGGACATCACTGGATTGCCAGAAAAGTGCCGGATGAGGTTTATGTGGTGATGCCGAACCAGCTTGGAATGGATGAATTTGATCTGGAAGATGCACTTGGTGAGCAGAAAAATTATATGTGTTCTCCGGATATGAAGGAATTCATTGAGAAATATCATCTGAACCCGTCCATGGATGGAACCTTAAATCCAAGAGATGCTTTTGGAAGCCATGATGACTCGGATCATGTATACAATACACCGAGAGCCTGGTTTATGGAACGTTACCTGAATCCAAATTCATACAGCTGGGACGGACCGGATGCAGATTATACACCAGTATCCGATGATATTCCGTGGTGTATGGTTCCGGAAAAGAAGGTTACAGTAGAAGATGTAAAATATGTTCTGTCTTCACATTATCAGGGAACACCTTATGATCCGTATGGAGCTTACGGGGACAAATCAATGAATGGTGCTTATCGTTCCATTGGTATCAATCGAAATGATTTTATGTCTTTGATCCAGATGAGACCGGATCAGCCGGAAGATTCCCGCGCAATTGAATGGGTGGCATTTGCATCAAATGCATTTAATGTAATGGCTCCATTCTATGCAGATATTGATGAAACACCGGAATATTTTGCAAATACGACAGGGGAAGTTTCAACAGAGAACTTCTACTGGTCAAGCAGAATGATCGCTGCGATGGCAGATGCTTCTTATAAAAAGTCTATTTTCCATATTGAGCGTTACCAGGAACATGTGATGGCAAAGGCACATCAGATCATAAACCGGTATGATGACGATCTTACGAAAGAAAGTGATATAGCAAAGCGTATGCAGATCAAACGGGAAGCGAACCGGGAGATTGCGAAGATGGTGAAGAAGGAAACTTCGGATACACTGTCTAAGGTTTTGTACGAACTGAGCAATCAGATGAAGAATTCTTATGCGAGATCGGATGCATAAATAAAATACGAGTGGGAAATGAAGAGGGCAGAAAAATAACTGGAACGGAATAGAAAATATGGGAATTACAATTAAAGATATTGCAAAAGAGTGCGGTGTATCGGTGGCAACGGTATCCATGGCATTGTCAGATAAGCCGTCACGGGTTTCGGAAAATACAAAAAAGAAAGTGCGGGAAATCGCCAAAAAACATAATTATCGTCCGAATAATGCAGCGGTCAGTCTTGCAAATAAGAAAAGCCGTCTGATAGGCATTGTTTTCAATGATTTGAGAAATACGCATATTTCTTCGCTTTTCATGGCGATTAACGGAGTGCTTGAAAAAAACGGATATTCTCTGGTATGTCACATTATAGAAGACGGTCAGACTATCGATACAGATATTATCCGTGATATTGCTGCGGATAATATCGGAGCACTAATCTGGTCAAAATCAATGGAAATGAATGATATGGAAAAACCTGATTTTTTGAAAAATGCGATGAGAAATCTTAGTATTCCGGTCATTACAATGGAAAAATATGGGTTTGACTGTCCAGGGGTAGATATTTTATTCGATTATGAAAAGGGCGGTTATATGGCAACCAGACATCTGATAGAATGCGGACACAGAAGAATTGGATGCGTGGCTGGAAAACAAAGTTTTCATGTTACGATGCAGCGCCTGAATGGATATAAAAAGGCACTGGAGGAAAGTGGAATTTCATATGATCCGGACTTAGTGTACTTTGGAGATTACACGATGGAAAGCGGTTATGAGGCGTTTTCGTATATACTGGGACAGAAAGTAACAGCGATTTTTTCGATGAATGATGAAATGGCATTTGGAATTTATCGAGCTGCAAGACTGTATGGTGTTTCAATTCCGGAAGATATTTCAATTATTGGATTTGATAATGTTCCGTTTGCGGATGTGATGCAGGTTCCGCTGACAACAATAGGGGTTCCTGTTATTGAAATGGGGAAAAAACTGGGCGAAAAAGTAGTTGAGCTGATTGATAATAAAGAAAAACTGAAAGAAAGAGAAGAAATTTTGTATACACCAAGGCTGTTGGTAAGAGGAAGTACAAAGTCGATTCCGCCGGTTACCGTTATTTAAAAATCTAAACCATATAAAACTATCTAAATCAAAACGCTTCAACATTTTGTTGAAGCGTTTTGATTTGTGCATTAACAACGAAAATGCATAAAATAGCAATGGAATATTGATATTTGTTTGTGAAAATGGTATGATGACCATGTCGAAAACGATAGGCAAGAATAAAAACAAGTTAAACGATTTAACACAAAGGAGGAGGAAAAGTGGAGAAGGAAACAATTATCGAACTCAAGAATATTCGGAAAGAGTTTCCTGGTGTAGTTGCTCTGGATAATGTAAATATGAAGATACGGGCTTCTGAAGTTCATGCACTTGTAGGAGAAAATGGAGCTGGAAAATCGACCTTAATGAAGATACTGTCCGGTACTTATTCAAACTACGGTGGATCCGTAATCTGCAAAGGTGAAGAGATTCATATGAAATGTGAAAAGGATGCATTTAAATATGGAATTTCTATTGTAGCGCAGGAATTGAACTATGTTTCAGAATTAAGCATTGCAGAAAATCTGTTTCTGGGACGTGAGCCGAAAAAAGGAAAAGTCTTTGTGAATAAAGCAGAACGACTAAAGGAAACCCAGAGATTACTTGATGAAATGGGACTTGATTATAATCCGAGGGAAAAGATGGGAAATCTAAATGTGGCACAGCGTCAGATGATAGAAATCCTGAAATCTTTATCGCGGGACAGCAGAGTGATCATCATGGATGAACCTACATCTGCACTTACCTCAAAAGAGTCAGAGATTCTTTTTAGTAAGGTAAATGAATTAAAGCAAAAAGGAATTGCGTTTATTTTCATATCACACCGACTGGAAGAGGTCTTTGAACTGTGTGACAGCTATACTGTATTAAGAGATGGAAAATGGATTGCATCTGGAGATATCAAAGATGTAGATACAGATAAACTGATTGCAATGATGGTGGGACGTGATATCAAGGATATTTACCCTCCGATACCGCAAATCGGAAAAGACATTCGCCTTGAAGTAAAGAATTTAGGAAGAAAGGATGTGTTTCAGAAAGTATCTTTTCAGGTTCATAAAGGAGAAATCTTTGGTTTGGCAGGAATGGTAGGTGCAGGACGAAGCGAGATTGTTGAAACTCTTTTTGGGCTTGCAAGGGCAAATGAAGGGGAAATCATCCTGGATGGAAAGCCGATAAAAATTCGATCTGTAAAAGATGCAATCCAAAATGGAATCGCAATGGTAACAGAGGACAGAAGAACTTATGGATTTGTCGGTGTCAGATCAATCAGTGATAATATCATTCTTCCAAATGGAGATTTATTTGCAAAAGGTGGCATTTGGGATAAGAAAAAAGTACAGCAGAAAGTTGCAAAAATCTGTAAAAGATTATCTGTAAAAGCACCAGATGCAAATACATTGGTTGGAAATTTAAGTGGTGGAAACCAGCAGAAAGTAGTACTTGCAAAATGGCTGGTAAGAAATATCAAACTTCTGATCCTGGATGAACCTACCAGAGGAATTGATGTAGGTGCAAAGCAGGAAATATATTCTCTGATAACAGAATTTGCAGAACAGGGACTGGCAATCATCCTGATTTCATCTGATATGCCGGAAGTACTGTCAATGAGTCACAGAGTTGGTGTTGTCGGCGGAGGAAAAATGCTTGGAATTCTGGATCGGAATGAAATTTCACAAAATAAGATTATGAAGATGATAGTGGAGGCAAAAGGCGATGAATAAGAAAAAAGCATTATCTTCAGGTGAGCTTTACAGAAAGTACGGAATCGTAATTATTATGATCATTCTGTTTGTTGCATCGGCAGTGATCAATCACAACTTTCTGAAACCTCAGAACCTGCTCAATATTTTAAAACAGATTTCAGTTGTAACAATTATAGCATGTGGTGAAACAATGCTGATCGTATCAGGAATGATTGATTTGTCAGCAGGTTTCCTGTGTACGACATCAGCCTGTGTATCGGCCGGAGTTCTTGCATCAACAGGACATTTATCACTGGCTCTTCTAGTAGGAATTGTAATTGGATGCGTATGTGGATGGATTAATGGTTTTCTGATCACCTATTATAAGCTTCAGCCATTTATTGCAACACTGGCAATGACTTATGTATTAAAGGGTATTGTTCAGATATACACCAACGGTCAGACAATTGGGGGTGTGAACAAAGCGAGATTTTTAGGACATGGCTCTATTTTGGGGATTCCGGTTCCGGTTCTCATTATGCTCCTTTCTGTAATTGTGATCGCTGTTCTGATGAAATCAACAAAGTTTGGAACTTATATTTATGCGATCGGTGGAAATGAGCAGGCAACAATTGCATCCGGAATCAATACAAACAGAATGAAACGTCTGATCTTTACACTTAGTGGTGCACTTACAGGACTTGCGGGTGTAGTACTGATGGCAAGACTGATGGCAGGTATGCCGTCTGTTGGTGAGGGATATGAATTTGATGCGATCACTGCAGTTATTGTTGGTGGAACCAGTTTCCTTGGTGGAATCGGAACGGTTACAGGAGCGCTGATCGGTTCAATTATTGTAGGTCTTATCAACAACATTCTGAACCTGCTTCATGTATCAACACAGTATCAGTTAATTGTAAAAGGTCTTTTAATTGCAATCGCAGTTATTATCGATATTAAGACAAAAGAAAACAAAAAGAGTAAATAAGTAAAAGGAGAAGGAAAATGAAAAAGAGATTACTTTCAATTTTAATGGTAACAGCAATGTGTGCAACAATGGTGGTCGGCTGTGGAACAGCAGATGATACAAAGGACAGCAGTAGTTCTTCAAAAGGGAAAAGCGATTATCTGGTAGGATTTGCAAATAACAGTGATACATATAACTATTGTGCAAAGTTCAGATCTTATCTGAAAGATGCCACAGAAGCAAAAGGAATTTCAATCACAGTAACAGATGCAGGCGGTGATACAAATGTTCAGAACGGACAGATCGATGATTTTATTGTGCAGAATGCAAATGTTGTATCTGCAATCAGTAATGACCTTGACGGTTCAATTCCGGCACTTGAGGCAGCAAAAGATGCAGGACTTCCGTATGTATCATTCCTTACTTCTGTATCTGGTGGAGACGACTATGACGGATATATTTATGTGGGTTCGCCAAATGAAGATGCAGGAAAAGCACAGGGTGAGTATCTGTGTGATGCATTCCCGGATGGAGCTTCAATCTTGTATTTTACCGGTGCACCAAATGATCAGCAGTATGTCGATCGTAAAAAAGGACTGGAAGAAGCACTTAAGAAAAATCCAAATATCAAAATCCTTGATGAATATAACGTAGAAAATTCAAAAGACCTTGGTATGAGTACTGCAGAAGACAGTCTTCTTTCTTATGACAAGATTGATGCAATTGTATGCCAAAACGATGATGGAGCACTTGGTGTTGTAGAGGCGCTTAAATCAGCAGGAAAACTTGACAGTATTCAGGTACTTGGAATTGACGGAAGTGATGATGCTCTGCAGTCAATTCAGGATGGAGAAATGACAATGACTGCACTTCAGGATGCAAAGGCACAGGCAGAAGCAGGAGCAGATATTTTTGAAAAACTGAAAAAAGGAACAGATCCGGCAGATATCGAAGATGTCAATATTCCATTTAAAATTGTAACAAAAGATAATGTAGCAGATTATTTAAGTAAATAATAAAGAATGAAATTCTCCCCTTGTTAGATGTGATGGCACAAAAGGCAAGGGGAGTGCTGTAAAGGGGACTACTATGGAAAAATACAGGAATAAAGATCTTCCCGTAGAAGAGAGAGTGGAGGATCTGCTGGACAGAATGACTTTTGAAGAGAAAATTGACCAGATTACATGTCTGGTAACTATTGCTGATGATATTCCGGAGTTTGAAAATTATATACCGAATGGCATTGGAAATGTAGGTGCATTTACAGTAGCAGATACGGTAGAGCCAATTGTGGAATATGCGGATAAGTTGCAGAAATATCTGGTAAATCATACACGTCTTGGAATACCGGCACTGATTCACTGTGAGGCGAGTGCTGGGGCACAGTTTACGGAGGCGGATGTATTTCCGAGTGCAATAGCGCAGGCGTCAACGTTTGATACGGAAGTGGTTGGCGAAATGACAGATATTATTCGCAAACAAATGTATTATGTTGGGTTCAGACAGGCACTTTCACCGGTAGTGGATATTACAAGAGATCCGAGATGGGGACGTATTACTGAGACATACGGGGAAGATGCAGCACTTACATCAGCCATGGCATCTGCCTTTGTAAAAGGAATTCAGGGAGATGAGCTGAAAGAAGGGGTTTTGGCGACTGCAAAACATTTTGCAGGTCACGGTATCACAGAGGGCGGTCTTAATATGGGGCGTAATATTGTTTCAGAAAGAGATATGCGGGAGATACACTGTAAGCCGTTTCAATGCGCGATCACGGAAGCAGGACTGAAAAGTGTAATGAATTCCTATTGCTCAGTGAATGGAGAACCGGTTGTGGGATCAAAGAAGATGTTGACAGATATTCTGCGTGGAGAAATGGGATTTCAGGGTTTTGTGGTTTCTGATTATTTGTCACTTGACCGCCTGGTGGATCCGTTTGCTGTCGCTGAGAATTTTGAAGAGGCCGGAATTCGTGCAATCCAGGCTGGATTAGATGTAGAGTATCCAAGATCAAAAGGATTCAGCTATAAAATGAAAGAGTCGATTGAAAGCGGTAGACTCTCTATGGATATAATAGATCAGGCAGTACGGCGTGTTTTGACACAGAAATTTGAACTTGGTTTATTTGAGAATCCTTATCCGAATCTTGAAAAGCTGAAAAAATATCTTCATCTTAAATCAGCAGATGAACTGAATGAAAAAATTGCAGCAGAAAGTTTTACACTGCTTAAAAATGAAAATAAAACACTTCCACTTTCTAAGAAAATTAAGAAAATCGCGGTAATAGGGCCTCATGCGGATAATATTCGAAGTCTTTTTGGTACATTTTCTTATCCGGCTGTACTTGATATGACCATGTCGAGAGAAGAAGATGGGCAGGAATTTGAAGAGCCCGGACTGATTATTTATGATGTTGAACAGAAATATAAAGGTGAGATTCGAGAAGTATCACCACGGGTAAATCGTAAGATTCAAAAGGAATTTCCAAACTCGAGAACATTATGTGCAGCATTGAAGGAATATCTTCCAGAAGCGGAAGTGGTTTATGCACAGGGAATTAACTGCTCTGGAGACAATACAGGTGGCATGGAAGAAGCACTACAGGTGGCAGCAGGGGCAGATGTGATTCTTTTGACTATTGGTGGAAAAAATGGATGGGGCGTAACTTCAACGGTTGGAGAAGGTATAGATTCTACGGATATTGATCTGCCGGGACGACAGGAAGAATTTGCAAGAAGGGTTTATGATCTGCATAAAAAGACAGTGGTTCTTCATTATGATGGCAGACCGCTTTCAAATGAATTTGTGGCATCACATTTTGATGCGATTATGGAAGTATGGCAGCCGGGAGAATATGGCAGTCAGGCACTGTGCAAGGTATTGTTTGGTGAACAGTCACCATCAGGACACCTTCCGGTTACAGTAGCAAGAAATGTAGGACAGCTTCCAGTATACTATGGTCTTCCAAGAGGAAGCGGATATGTATCAGCCGGACATACAGGGATGATTCGCAATAAAAATGGTTATATCAATGATACGGCAGAACCGCTGTATTATTTTGGACACGGTCTAAGTTATACAGAATTTACCTATTCAGATTTGCAGACGGATAAGAAAAACATAAATCCGGATGATACAGTGAAAGTTACTTTTACAGTGAAAAACACAGGAGAATATGATGGCGCGGAAGTCGCACAATTATATTTTTCAGACAAGGTTGCATCAATGGTAAGACCAACAAAGGAACTGGCAGGCTTTGTAAGAATATTCCTGAAAAAAGGGGAAAAGAAGAAAGTTGTATTTGAAATAAAGGTGTCACAATTCGCCTTCCTTGACGAAGAAATGAAGTGGAAAGTAGAAAAGGGTGAAATTGAACTTCTGGTAGGAGCTTCTTGCGAAGATATTCGACTTTCTGATATAGTCAGCATTTCAGAAGATGATTATATTGATGGAAAAACACGGGGATTTTACGCAAAAGCAGTTGTTTGTTAAGAAAGGCTGTGAGTATGAAATTTACAGAAGGATATTGGGAAAAAAATGAAAGAGCCAATGCTTTGTATGCTGTGCAGGCCGGTTATGCAGAAAAAATAGCGGCTGGTATGCGTGTGATTGCAACGTTTAAACCAATCCTGGGAAGAGCGGATGAACTGGATGTCGGTACAATGGTAATGGAATTTACTGCAGCCGGAAAAGATCGGATTCAGGTGACATACACACATTTTCTAGGGTATAAAAACAGAGAGCCACGATTTGAACTTTTTCTGGAACATCAGGAAGCGGAAGTTATAATTTCTGAGGAGGAAGCTGTATTAAAAAATGGAAAAATGACGGTTCGGGTAGGACTGAAAGAATTTTATATCCGATTTGAGAGAAACGGGAAACTTCTTACCGGTGCAGCTTTTAAAAATGTCGGTTATATGCGCTACAACAGAGGGTATGCAACAAAATATCCAGAAGAAAAGTATATGGCAGAAACCGGGGAACCGTATATGTTAAATGAGTTGCTTCTAACAGCAGGAACGAACGTATATGGATTGGGAGAACGTTTTACAGCATTTGTTAAGAACGGACAGCAGATTGACTGCTGGAATGAAGATGGAGGAACAGCTTCGCAGATCAGCTATAAAAATATTCCATTTTATATCACCAACAGAGGTTATGGCGTTTTTGTTGATCATACTTCCAATGTTTCATTTGAAGTTGCCAGTGAGAAAGTAGAATATGTAGGGTTTTCGGTAAAAGGAGAAGAACTTCGCTATTATGTAATCGGCGGGGATGATATGAAAGAAATTATTCGGAATTATACGGATATGACAGGAAAACCGGCACTTCTTCCAGCGTGGTCTTTCGGTTTGTGGCTGAGTACTTCATTTACAACAGACTATGATGAAAAGACAGCAACAGAGTTTATTGAAGGAATGGAAAAAAGAGATCTTCCGCTGGAAGTGTTTCATTTTGACTGTTTTTGGATGAAAGCATTACACTGGTGCGATTTTGAATGGAACAATAAAATTTTTCCGGAACCGGCAGAAATGCTGAAACGTTATAAAGAAAGAGGACTGAAAATCTGTGTATGGATCAATCCGTATATTGCTCAGAATTCTACACTATTTGCAGAGGGAAAAGAAAAAGGATATTTTCTTTTAAGAAAAGATGGGTTCGGAATCAAGCAGGTAGACAACTGGCAGCCGGGAATGGCAATCGTGGATTTTACGAATCCGGAAGCTGTAAAATGGTATCAAAGTAAATTAAAAATATTGCTTGATATGGGAGTAGACTGCTTTAAAACAGATTTTGGAGAACGAATTCCGATAGACGTAGAGTATCATGATGAAAGCAATCCATGGGGAATGCATAATTATTATACATTTTTGTATAATCGGGCAGTATTTGAGCTTTTAAAAAGAGAACGTGGCGAGAAAGATGCAGTTGTGTTTGCGAGAAGTGCGACAGCAGGCGGACAGCAATTCCCGGTTCACTGGGGTGGTGACTGCACAGGTACATTTGAGTCAATGGCAGAATCTTTAAGAGGAGGCCTTTCTCTTACTCTTTCGGGATTTTCTTATTGGAGTCACGATATTGGGGGATTTGAAGAAGCTGCCAATCCTACGGTATATAAAAGATGGCTGCAGTTTGGAATTTTATCTACTCACAGCAGACTGCATGGTTCCAAGAGTTACCGGGTTCCGTGGACGTTCGATGAAGAGGCAGTTGAGGTGTGTCGGAAGTTTACAAAATTAAAACTTCGTCTGATGCCGTATATCTACGAAGCGGCTGTACGGTCAAATAAATTTGGAATACCTGTTATGAGACCAATGATCATGGAATTTGAAAAAGACCCTGCAGTGCGATATCTGGATCAACAGTATATGCTTGGGGAGCAGATTTTGGTTGCACCGATTTTCAATGAAGAGGGTATTGGTGAGTATTACCTTCCGAAGGGAAGATGGACACATTTGCTCAGCGGAGAAGAAAAAGAAGGTGGACGCTGGTATACAGAAGTGTATGGATTTGATTCTCTGCCGTTGTTTGTCCGTGAGAACACGCTTCTTCCAATTGGTAATAATGAAAAAACGGCAACATATCATTACCCGGAACAGTTACAGATTCTGGTATATCCACTAGAAGAAGACAAGATTGCGGAATGTATTGTTCCAGATGAAAAAGGAAATGAGGTTCTGGATATTACTGCCAGATATAAGGATGAAAAAATTGTTCTGTGCAGTTCAGGGGAAAATGAAGAAATTACATATCTTTTGGTAAATGTTCATGATGTAAAAGAGGTTTGCGGAGCAGAATGGAAAAACACAAAACGCGGAACAGTGATATATCCGAAATGTGATATTGTTGAAATTGTTTTTAGAAAATAAAGAGCAACATGAAAAGGCAGAGATTTTAACAGAATGAAATCTCTGCCTTTTTTGATAGAAAATAATAAATAATATTCATGTTTTCTTCAAAATCGCATATAATGTAATGATAATAAAGCGGAAGGATAGTTGTAAAAAGATGGAACAGTATACGGTCCAGATTTATTTGGTTATATTAGCGATATTGGTCATGAGCCTTATGATTGGAAGAAATGACCTGATTGAAAGACAGAAGAAAAGAGAATTTTTGCGTTTCTGGTAGGTGGATATGCACTGATTGAAATTTTATCCGTATATTTCGGATAGATTTATTATATTGATGCGCAGAGCAATTATTATCATGAAAGATTTTATTGGGCATATATTGCTTTTTATTTCGGCTGTAGTTTATATTTTGTTGTTCAGGCATGGAAGTTCGGAGGGAGATATCAGAATAGTAATCGTATTGTATTGGGAACGATACTCTTTTTCTTAAACTCTGGTGTTATGTTTGGGATGATAAGCAGTAAGGTACGGACGGATTATATTTGCCTGGCGATGGTTATATTTATTATAGCAGTATTATCGTGAAGACAGATGTAATAACAGGACTTATGAACAGACAGAGCTATGAGGGAAGGATTCCGTATGTATCTGTCGGCTACAGCAGATTTGATCCGGATAAGAATGATTGTGAAAGCTGTGTAAAAGAAGCGGATTTACAGATGTATGAGTGGAAGCAGAGGAGTAAAGAGGAGCGAAAAAACAGTTGATTTTTATTTCATGTTAAAAATAAGAAAAAAGTTGATAAAAAAATAATTTTATAAACAGAAAGGTTTGAATTTTGTAGACTAAGGTATTATAATAGCGTAGGAAGTTGAAAACTTCTTAATCAAATTCAAACAAAAGGCAGGTGAACAGAATGGACAGTTGTGATAGTCATGGGCGAAGTATATACGCAGGATGGGAAAATGGCAGCAGTTCATTCTGTTTGTTCGTATAGCATTTCTTATCCTGTTTTCCCGTATTGACATTCATAATTGAATATTGGATGAAAGACAGAAATGTGGAGAATTTTAGACTTTGATTCTGCATGTTTTTGTGCTGGAAAAAGGATAAGGAGGGCGAAAGTTATGGAAAATACACAGGATTATCAGGACTACCAGGACTACAGAGCTGAGATCCTGGGCATTGTAAGAAGCAATGCCTCTCCGGGAATTATGAGAAATAAACTGGAAGACTACCATGAGAATGACCTTGCAGATGTATTCCCGGATCTCTCCGTTGCAGAGCGGCGGAAATTGTGCCGGATTCTGAATCTGGACATGCTTGCGGATATCTTCGAGTATATCGATGAAAAGCAGGCTGCTGAATATCTGGATGAGATGGATGTGCGGAAAGCAGCAGCAATTCTT
Source organism: Coprococcus sp. AM11-30B (assembly GCF_027674365.1). Classification (NCBI taxonomy): domain Bacteria; kingdom Bacillati; phylum Bacillota; class Clostridia; order Lachnospirales; family Lachnospiraceae; genus Coprococcus; species Coprococcus sp. AM11-30B. The sequence goes on from NZ_JAQDVB010000008.1 coordinate 88,682, forward strand.
TCCAGAATGGAAACAGATGCGGTTGTAGATGTACTGCGGATGATTCCAAAAGAAAAGAGAGCTCTTTTGCTAGAGCTGATGGATGATGAAGCCAGAAAGGATATGGCAGTTATTGCTGCATTCGATGATGAAGAGATCGGTTCAAGAATGACCACGAATTACATTGAGATCAGAGAGAATCTTACTGTAAAGCAGGCGATGACCGAACTTGTCAGTCAGGCAGCAAAAAATGACAATATTTCTACAATTTTTATGGTGACAGCGGATCACACCTTCTACGGTGCGATGGATCTGAAGGATCTGATCACGGCAAGACAGGATACACGTCTTGAGGATCTGATCGTGACATCATATCCATATGTATACGGTCATGAGCTGATCGATGACTGTATCGAAAAATTGAAAGATTATTCGGAAAATTCTATTCCGATCCTGGATAACGATAATAAACTTCTCGGTGTTATCACATCCCAGAGCATTGTAGATCTGGTCGATGATGAGATGGGTGAAGATTATGCGATGTTCGCTGGTCTGACTGCAGAAGAAGATTTGAAAGAGCCACTCAAAGAGAGCATGAAAAAACGTCTCCCTTGGCTGCTTGTTCTGCTGGCACTGGGAACAGTTGTATCTTCTGTTGTAGGTGTATTTGAGCAGGTAGTAAGTCAGCTGACGATCATTATGTGTTTCCAGTCACTGATCCTGGACATGGCAGGTAACGTCGGTACCCAGTCACTGGCGGTAACGATCCGTGTTCTGATGGATGAATCACTGACAGGAAAGCAGAAAGTAGAACTGGTATTCAAAGAGATGCGGATCGCATTTTCAAATGGTGCGATTCTTGGAATTTTGTCATTTCTCGTATTAGGACTTTATATTGCACTTTTCAAAGGAAAGACCTGGACATTCGCGTATGCGGTATCCGGCTGTATCGGTCTGTCTCTGATGGTGGCAATGGTAATTTCCGGTGCGGTGGGTACACTGATTCCTCTGTTCTTCAAGAAGATCAATATCGACCCGGCGGTAGCATCCGGACCACTTATTACGACCATCAACGACCTTGTTGCGGTTGTAGCTTACTATGGACTGTGTGGTATTCTGCTGATCGGAGTGCTTCATCTGGCGGGATAATTATAAAAGAGAGTAAAACGAAGTGCGTGTAGGATATAAATGCTTTTACTGAATAAAACGGTAAAGACAGTACAGTATCCCACATGCATTTCTTTTATAGAAAATAAAAATAAAATAAATAGATAAAAACTATAGGAATGATTATCTATAGAGAAAAACAATTTGAAAATTAAAATATCTGGTGCTAGAATGTAAAAAGCATGTCGGAATAATATCAGAGATATGTTAAAGGGAGGAACATTATGAAAAAAATGAAAAAATTTGCAGCTCTTCTCCTTGCAGTATCAATGGCAGCAGGTATGGTAGCCTGTGGAAGCTCAGATAAAAAGGAAGAGACTACAAAAAAAGAAGAAACCAAGAAAGACGACAAAGAGACAAAGAAACTGGAAGGAACTCTGAAGGTTGTTACAACAGGTGATGCTTATCAGCCATTATTTGATAAGTTTACAGAAGAAGTAGGACCGAAGGTAGAATTTATTTCCATGTCTTCAGGAGAAGTTTTATCAAAGCTTAAAGCAGAAGGTGGAACACCGGCAGCTGATCTGTGGTTCGGGGGCGGAATCGATGCATTTATGGATGCAAAAGATAATAACCTTCTTGAAAAGGTAGATTTTGATGCAGCAGATGATCTTGCACCGGAATATAAGGACAGTGATAATTACTGGTTCTCTAAAGGTGTTACAGTTGTAGGATTTATTGTTAACAATGATATCTTAAAAGAGAAAGGACTTGAAGCTCCAAAGTCCTGGGATGATCTTACAAAAGAAGAATATCAGGGTGAAGTTCTGATGTCTAACCCGGCTATTTCAGGAACAAACTACGCAGTAGTAAATGCACTTCTTCAGACAAAGGGAGAAGAAGAAGGCTGGAAATACTTTGAAGATCTGAATAAGAATGTAGATTATTACTCAAAACGTGGTTCTGATCCGAGCACTAAGACTGCAGCCGGTGAAGTTGGAATCGGGATTACTTATATTGATGGAACTTTAGATGAACTGAAAGAACAGGCAGATGTTGAAGTTGTATATCCGACAGATGGAATGCCATATGTTCCGGAAGGTGTTGCAGCATTTGCAAATGCAGAAAACACAGAAGCAGCAAAAGCATTTATCAAATGGTTCTTCTCAGATGATGAAAATATGAAGATGCTTGCAGAAATCGATCATAAAAATACTTGTTTATTAGTAAAACCAAGTATAGAAGGACTTGAACTCGATTTTGACCAGAGCAAACTGATGAAAGAAGATCTTTCACTTTTTGGAGCAGAAAGAACTACAATTCTTGATAAGTGGAATACTTTGATGGGAGATAAAGGTGAAGAATAGAAAACCTAGAGAAAAACGGGCATCATTTTATGATGCCCATTTTTATAATATATTGGATTATTTCATATTGGCAGTACTGGTAGCAGGTGTATTGCTTTTTATTCTGTATCCACTTCTTTGTATGATCAGACAGAGTTTTGTGGGAGAAGAAGGATTTTCGACAGAAGTTTACAAAAGTATTTTCAGTGACAATCTGCTGCTTGTAAAAAACAGTGTTTTTGTAGGTGTATTATCTGCATTCTTTTCAACGATTCTGGGCCTGTTCGTATCCATTTGCGTATGGACAGCAGGGAAGAAAGCCGGCAAATTTCTGGAAGCCATTTTGCTTATCAGTATGGTTTCGCCGCCGTTTATAGCCTCGCTCGCTTATATCCAGCTTTTCGGAAGGAACGGTCTGATCACAAAAGGCGTTTTCGGTCTTTCGCTGAACCCGTATGGATGGCTTGGCGTTGTCGTAATGCAGACATTATTCTTTTCTTCGTTAAATGCACTGATGATAATCGGAATGCTTCGGAAGATGGATATGTCGCTTGTACGGGCATCCTTTGACCTTGGAGCGTCCTCCGGTTATACATTATGGAGAATTGTTGTGCCATTATTGAAACCGGTACTGCTCAGCTGCTTTTTGCTTTCGTTTATCCGGTCAATCGCTGATTTCGGAACGCCTGTTGTAATAGGTGGGCGTTTTGAAACAGTTTCGACCGAAATTTATATGCAGGTAATCGGATATTCCAGACTGGATAAGAGTGCGGCACTTAATGTACTGCTTCTGATCCCGACAATTCTTGTTTTTATCCTGTACCGCTATCTAATGCAGAAAAATGAAAAAGTCATCAGCGGAAACAGTAATAAGACGGTAGAAGCGGGAGATACATTCCGGGTTCGTGGGCTGTCAGCAGTGATTGTATGGCTGGGCGCAGGTATCTTTTTTGTAATGATGGCGCTTGAATACGGATCCATTTTTCTAAACAGTTTCAGTAGAAATTTACGTGGGAAAATCACATTTACAACGATGTATCTGGACGCACTTCTGGAACGGAATATGGATACATTTATCCGAAGTGTGGAATATGCGCTTATTGTAGCAATAGTCGGCAGTCTGATCGGTATTTTACTTTCGTATTATATTGAAAGACGAAAGATAAAATTTGGCGGAGTACTGGACTTTATTATTACACTTCCGTATATGCTTCCAGGAAGTTGTTTTGGAATCGGATATATTCTGGCATTTAATCATGAACCGTTAAAACTTACCGGAACAGCGGTCATTGTTATCTTGAATATGATCTATAAACAGATGTCAATTACAACGAAGGCTTCGGCATCCTCCCTTTTGCAGATCAGTACAGAGCTTGATGCAGCAGCGCGGGATCTTGGAGCGAATAAATTTCTGGTAATGAAAGATGTCATTCTTCCGAATGTAAAGCAGGCATTTGCAACGGGATTTATCAATAATTTTACAAGTGCGATGGTTACAGCAGGAGCAGTTATTTTCCTGGTGACACCGGGACAGAAGATTGCAGTATTTACATTATTTGATTGCATTAACACAGGTCGGTATGGAGAAGCATCTATGATTGCGACATTTATTATTGTGATCACAATTTCAGTAAATGTGCTGTTTTCAATAATTGTTGCATGGAAAGGGAAAAAGAAACGTGTATTTAGAACTGAAAAACATAAGTAAAAGTTTTGGTGAAAAAGAAGTAGTAAAAGATTTATCACTCTCCCTTCCAAAGGGAGAACTGTTGTGTCTTCTGGGAGCATCCGGCTGTGGAAAAACGACAACACTCAAAATGATAAGTGGATTTTTAAAAACAGATAAAGGGCAGATCCTGGTTGATGGCCAGGATATCACCACACTGGCTCCGGAGAAGCGTCCGGTATCGACTGTTTTTCAGTCTTATGCATTATTTCCACATATGAGTGTTCTGGAAAATGTGATCTATGGTCTGAAGTTCCGTGGCATCCGAAAAAAAGAAGCCAGAGAAATGGGTATGGAATATCTGAAAATCGTAGATATGGAAGAATATGCCGGGTCATCGATTGGGGAAATTTCCGGAGGACAGCAGCAGAGAGTAGCACTGGTCAGATCTCTGATCACAAAACCGAAGGTGCTTCTTCTGGATGAACCGCTTAGTAATCTGGATGCGAAACTCCGGGTAAAAATGAGAGAAGAAATCCGTGAAATCCAGAAGAAATATGAAATTACAATGGTTTTTGTAACGCATGACCAGGAAGAGGCAATGGTACTTGGAGATCAGATCGCTATTATGGATCAGGGAAAGTTGGTTCAGATTGGAAAGCCGGAAGAGGTGTATCTGCATCCACAGAATGATTTTGCAAGAGATTTCCTTGGAATATCCAACCGTTTTGCTGATATCCATGGAAATACAATATGCTGCAGACCGGAGGAACTGGAATTTGCAGCAGAAGGTTCGGTGAAAGGAATTGTAAGACAGGAAGAATTTCTTGGGTTTTACAGACAGTATTATGTTGAAACAATGAATCATGAACATATTATTGTACGGACAGACAGAAATATAAAAGTAGAAGAAGGCAAAGAAGTGCAACTTCGGGTGAAATAAAAAAGACACTGTGCAAGGTGACAATATCAGTTTGATATGCTACCCTGCATAGTGCCTTTTTTATTTTGAGGAATGACCGGTCAGACGTGCATCATCCCTGACATCACACAACCTCCTGCAGCACCGGCATTTTTCAGTTCGTGCAGTTGTGCTTCATCAATTTTGATTCCGCCAATGCCATAAACCGGAATCTGCACAGCTTGGCATACATTCTGCAGAAATGGAAGTCCCCGTGGCGGGAGCCCTTTCTTGCAGTCGGTAACATAAATATGTCCTGCTGTGAGATAGGAAGTTCCCAGCTTTTCCGCTTCGACTGCTTCAGAAACAGAATGGATGGAAGTTCCAACTGTATGAAAATCGGAAACCACTTTCGGATTTTCAAGCAAAAGTGGAAGTGGTAAATGTAGCCTGTCGCAGCCGAGTTCTCTCGCAACGGCTGGATAAAAATGCGGAATAAACGGAACTTTAAACTGTTCACAGATTTCCTTCACCTGCCGGGCAAGAGAAAAATATTCCTCTTCCGGCAGATCTTTTTCACGCAGGATCAGAGCTTTCGGATGCAGCTTGCAGACACGGGTAATCTGTTCTGTAAAAGGACGGGAACAGAGATGGCGGTTTGTTACGGCAATAAGATCTCTATACATAGATATAATCACTCATAACCGGCTGCATATTGTTGGAAAGAAGTGCCTGATAAACCTCATCTACGGAACGTCCGTCAGAAATCTCGAACTGGTCATCTCCCTTATCCTCAATATCATCCACATGGCTTCCGATTCCGGTGCTGACTCCGGCAGAGATTTTTGTTGCAGAAATCTGTACCAGATTGTCTCTTACACGCGCACATTCTCTTGTGGATACCGTAATGCTTGCAAATGGCATAAACAGACGATAAGCGCAGACTACCTGAAGGAGCTGTGGCTCATGGACGTCCATCGGATTGATCCGGTCGTTGTTGATGATCGGACGAAGTCTCGGACAGGAGAAGGCGATTTCGGCATGTGGGTATTTTCTCTGCAGGAGATAAGCATGGTATCCGGTTGCAAAGGCATCCTTGCGGAAATCATCAAGTCCGAGAAGTGCTCCGAATCCGACACCGCGCATGCCGCCCATCAGTGCACGTTCCTGGGCGTTGACACGGTATGGGAAGATCCGTTTGTGTCCGGCAAGATGAAGGGTTTCATATTTGTCAGAATTGTAAGTCTCCTGGAATACGGTTACATAATCGGCACCGCACTCGTGGAGGAATGCGTATTCGTCCGAGTTGACCGGATAAATCTCAAGTCCGATGACTTTAAAATATTTACGGGCGATCTTGCAGGCATTTCCGATATATTCCACCGTGGATTTGCTACGGCTTTCACCGGTCAGGATCAGGATCTCCTGAAGACCTGTTTTGGCGATGGCTGCCATTTCTTTTTCAATTTCTTCCTCATTTAACTGTGCACGGTTGATCTTGTTGTGGCAGTTGAAACCACAGTAAATACAATAGTTTTCGCAGTAGTTTGCAATGTAGATCGGAGTAAACATGTAGACGCTGTTTCCGAAATGTTTTCGTGTCTCTGCCTGTGCAGCCTGTGCGATCTCCTCAAGAAGAGGAAGTGCGGCAGGTGAGAGAAGTGCAGCGAAATCCTCCGGTGTACGGATGTCATGCGCAATGGCGCGTCTTACGTCAGCTTCGGTATATTTTTCATAATCATAAGCGTTCATGGCACTTATGACCTGATCCATTACGTCAGATCCGATATCTTCCATTCCCGGAAGGTAAGTCATATGATCAATGCGGTTTTTCTTCTGGTCTTCCAGAATTTCTTCACTTAAAATACTTTCGTTGATATGTGAATTTTCCATTTTGACTGCCTCCTAATTCTCTAAGAATCCTGTCAGAGGTGAGGATGCGCTTGCGCCTCTTTCGATGGTGCGTCCCAGTCCGGAAAGATAAGCACTGCGTCCGGCTTCGATGGCTTTCTTGAAAGCTTCTGCCATGGCAGGAACATCTCCTGCAGTTGCGATAGCAGTATTTGCCATGACAGCGGAAGCACCCATTTCCATGGCTGCACAAGCCTGGGAAGGGCGACCGATTCCGGCGTCAACGATGATCGGCAGATCGATCTCATCAATCAGGATCTGGATGAAATCCTTTGTGCTGAGCCCTTTGTTGGAACCGATTGGAGAGCCGAGCGGCATAATGCAGGCAGCTCCGGCATCAGCAAGTGCTCTTGCAGCATTCAGATCCGGGTACATATACGGCATGACAACAAAGCCTTCTTTTGCAAGGATTTCTGTTGCTTTGATGGTTTCGTAGTTGTCCGGAAGCAAGTATTTGGAATCATGAACGACTTCGATCTTTACAAAGTCGCCGCATCCGACTTCACGGGAAAGTCTGGCGATACGGACTGCCTCCTCAGCATTACGTGCACCGGATGTATTTGGGAGCAGGGTTACATTGTCCGGAATATAGTCCAGGATATTTGCAAGACCGCCTTCATTTGCACGACGCAGGGCAAGTGTGATGATCTGAGCTTCTGCTTTTTCGATACAGGCTTTTACAAGATCCAGAGAAAATTTACCGGATCCGAGAATAAAACGGGAAGTGAATTCATGACCTCCCAGGATAAATTTATCTTCATTTGTACTCATAATAAAGTTCCTTCTTTCTTATATTTTTAAATTTCTTCTTCACCGAGGATCAGCCGCGTGATCATGTTGGCTTCATGTGCGGCACAGATGGCAACACGCGGCGCCATCAGTCCATGACCGTAAGTTGGTGCTGTCACGCCATCACCACACAGATAAAAGTTTTTCATGATCCGTTTTGTGATAATGGTATTGCTACTTCCATAGCCGGCCATTCCGGTTGCGGATACGAGCTTTTTCTCTGGGAAATGTTCCAGAATTCCATTGACCAGCATTGCTTTGGCTTCCGGATTATCAAAAGCTTCGCAGACAATTGTGGCATCTGCAAATAATTCCTGCAGATTATCGTCCGTAACTTTTACACAGTCCGTGCGGATATCCAGATACGGATTGATCTTCAGAAGCAGGGATTTCAGGGCATCGGTCTTGTACATTCCGATATGCTCCATGAAATATTGCTGGCGGTTCAGATTGGTAATGTCAACTACGTCAAAATCAATCAGGTGAAGATGACCGACACCGATCCGTGCAAGCGCATAAGCAACATTAGAGCCAAGGCCGCCAAGCCCTGCGATCGCTACATTTCCTGCCGAGAGAAGCTTCTGCGTCTCCGGTGAATGTCGCTCGTCAAGGGCGGTGTAGATTTCTTCTTTTGTAAGTGTATGATACATGATTTCTTAGCCTCCTCCTACAAAACTTACAACCTCCAGACGGTCCCCGTCTTTGAGCATGGTGTCAGAATAGCTGTATTTTGGTAAAATATCACCATTCATTTCAACGGCGATCCGTTTGATCTGATAATTGTTTTGTTCCAGATAATCCGCAACACTGAGCGGTCCGGTCAGAGTAACTTCTTTACCATTAACTGTAATCATGGAAAAACCTCCTTTCAAAACGGAAAAGTTCTTAAAAATGAAAAAAGAGTACACAAAGAATTACACCCGTGGTGGTGTACCCCTTCATGAACTCTCGCCCAATCTCAACTTTACCTTATTCATTTTTGTGTAAACCCTGGTTGAATGTGGAATTTCATGATGTTGGGGTCAAAAGGTATTTTGACCCCTTTGATACCAGATTGCTACGTGCTTTGCACTCTCGCAATCCTCAAAAACATTCGTAATCCGCTCATTTTTCTTTGAAAAATGGCTACTTACCCATGTTTTTGGCGGGTCAAGAGGTCAAAAATCCTCTTGCAAGCAAGCTTGCATCAGCTTTCTGACCTTTTGACCCTGGTATCATTTCATATTATTATAAGAAATCCTGTTTCTCAAATATCATCAGAGTACGCTGACGGTATTTGACGTCGCATATCAAAAAAAGAGAGATACCAATGTATCTCCCGTTATCATCAAAATATACGTTCCTACGTTGGCATTATCCAAATCAGGTATATGGGTCGAAGTTCTGAACTTCCTCTCAGCCTGTCAAACAAGCTCCCCGTTTCATTTACAAAATTTAGTATAGTTCGGTTGGGAAAAAATGTCAATATCAATATAAAAATATATTCGGTCATATTCTGGAGTCAGAAGCAGGTGTCATGGACAAATTGTATATTACAGGAATGCTTTCGAGAAACGGTCATATGTTTTTGTAACGCGGAGTATGGAAAAATGCACAAAAAAACAGAGCATACTCTAAAAAATCATGTGAACGTGCCGAAATTGCGAGAAGTCCATTGACAAAAGGACTTTAAAGAGTTAAAACACCACTATAATAATTTAATAAAATTTTTAGTTATCTTATTAAAACTTAATTATTTTAACTGGAAGAGAAAGAGAGGGATTAGTATGAATACATTAGTTATCGTATTGATCGCAGCAGTACTTCTTAGCTGTGCATATGTATTCTATGGTCGCTGGCTCGCTAATAAGTGGGGAATCGATCCCAAAGCAGAGACTCCGGCAAAGAAATTTGAAGATGGAAAGGATTATGTTCCGACAGACGGATGGACCGTATTCAGTCATCAGTTTTCGTCAATTGCAGGTGCAGGTCCTGTTACAGGTGCAATTCAGGCGGCGGTATTTGGATGGGTTCCGGTATTCCTGTGGATCATCGTTGGAGGTATTTTCTTCGGTGCTGTTACAGACTTTGGTGCACTGTATGCCAGTGTAAAGAACGAAGGAAAGTCTATGGGACTTCTGATCGAAAAGTATATCGGTAAATTCGGACGAAAAGTATTCCTGCTTTTCTGCTGGCTGTTTACACTTCTTGTAATTGCAGCATTCGCAGATATGGTTGCAGGTACATTTAACGCTTACACAGAAGTAGACGGTGTCGTAAAACTTGCAGATGCAGCAAAGACAAACGGAGCTGCAGGAACCATTTCTCTGCTGTTTATCGTATTTGCTATGATCTTTGGTCTGGTACAGAAAAAATTCCGGTTTCACGGATGGAAAGAAACAGTTGTTGGTCTTGTATTTACAGTAGCTGCTCTTGGTCTTGGTATGTTAGTACCGATCACAGCAACAAAAGATACATGGACTTACATTACATTTGTATATATCTTCTTTACAGCAGTACTTCCGATGTGGATCTTAAAGCAGCCTCGTGATACCATGACAACTTATATGTTCATCGGTATGATCGTAGGAGCTGCACTGGGACTTCTGGTTGCACATCCAACCATGAACCTTCCGGTATTTACAGGCTTCCACAATGATACACTTGGAGATATGTTCCCAATCCTGTTCGTTACCGTGGCATGCGGTGCTGTATCAGGTTTCCACAGCCTTGTTTCATCAGGTACATCATCTAAGACTGTATCCAATGAAAAGGATATGCTGAAGGTTGGATACGGAGCAATGGTTCTGGAAAGTCTTCTTGCAATTATCGCACTTTGCGTAGCTGGTGCAGCTGCAGCAGCAGACGGAACACCGGCAGCCGGAACACCATTCCAGGTATTCTCAAGCGGTGTTGCAGGATTCTTTGAAATGTTCGGTATTCCGGTTTACATCGCACAGTGTTTCATGACCATGTGTGTATCTGCACTTGCACTTACCAGTCTGGATGCTGTTTCACGTATCGGACGTATGAGTTTCCAGGAACTTTTCAGTGTAGATGATATGGAACATGCAGAAGGATGGAGAAAACTCCTTTGCAATACATATTTCTCAACAATCGTGACTCTGTTATGTGCTTACGTTCTGACACGTATCGGATATGCAAATATCTGGCCACTGTTCGGATCAGCAAACCAGTTACTGTCAGCACTTGTACTTGTAACACTTTGTGTATTCATGAAGGTAACAGGAAGAAGCAACAAGATGCTGTTCGCACCGCTGATTATCATGCTTTGTGTAACAGGAACCGCACTGGTAGAGAGAACCATCGGACTTGTAAAAGCATATGCAGCAGGTTCCGCTACTTTCCTTGTAGAAGGACTGCAGCTGATCATCGCAGTTCTGCTGATGGCACTCGGACTTGTTATTGTGATCAATTCTCTGAAGGCTTACTTTGGAGCTAAGAAAGAGTCTGAAGCGTAGGATTTATAAAATATGACGAAAAGGGATGGCTTGTCAAAATGATGGGCTGTCTCTTTTTTTGATTGACTTTTTTTAAAATCTGCCCTAAAATACTTAGGAAACGAAGTATTTAATGCAAAAAATGATAAAGTAAAATATCATAAGTGCAAGGGAGGTTATCATGCAGACAGGAAAGAAGATCAATCAGATTTCCAACCGTCTCCGTAGACGGTCCAGGGCAATCCAGGAAACAATCGGGATCAGCGGTGCACAGGGGAATATTTTAAATTATATTTTAGTAGAATCTCAGAACAGATCTGTCTATCAGAAGGATATTGAACAGGAATTCGGACTTCGTCCTTCCACGGCAACAGAGACACTGAAATCTTTGGAGAAAAATGGACTGATAAAAAGAGAGACTGATCCAAATGATGGAAGATATAAGAAAATCGTATTTACTGAAAAAGCAGAGCAGATAGAAGCTGTGCTTAAGAGTGAGATCGAAGAGTCGGAAACGATTTTGCTGCAGGGAGTGACAAAAGAAGAACGGCAGGAATTTCTGCGGATCGCAGAGAAAATGTTGCAGAATCTGGATACTTTTCCTGCGAATACGGTAAAGAAAAACGCAGGCAAAAAAAAACAACACGGAGGACGGACAGATGAATGAAAATGAACTGATGGGAAGTATGAAGGTGTCAAAAGCCGTTGCGAAGATGGCAATACCAAGCGTGATCAGCAGTCTGGTCACGGTTGTCTACAATATGGCAGATACCTTTTTTGTTGGACAGACTGGGGATCCACTGCAGGTAGCAGCGGTCAGTCTGACCAATCCGATATTTATTTTACTGATGGCATTTGCAAATATGTTTGGTATGGGTGGAAGTGCCGTTGCATCTATGGCGATGGGAGAAAAAAATGAGAAACGGGTAAAGAATACATCGGCATTTGTAACCTATGCATCACTGATCGTCGGGATTTTATTTGCTTTGATCCTGATTTTCTTTATGAAACCGATCCTTTACACATTTGGTGCGAACAGTCAGACTTATGAGATGGCAAAAGGTTATACATTTCACGTTTCCTATGGTGCACCATTTATCATCTGGTCAGCAGCGGCAAGCTTTATCGTTCGTGCGGAAGGTGCAAGCAGTGAGGCGATGATCGGAAGCATGATCGGTACAGTTGTCAACATTGTTCTGGATCCGGTATTTATCAGCGGACTTGGAATGGGGGCGGCAGGGGCTGCGATTGCGACAACAATCGGCAATATTCTGGCAAGCATTTATTATCTCTGGTATTTCATGAAAAAGAGTAAAAGCTTTTCCGTCAGTCCGAAGTATTTCAAATGCGGAGAGCAGGTTTTATCAAGGGTATGTTCGATCGGTTTTCCGACCGCAATTTTTTCAGCACTGATGAGTGTATCAACGATCGTGCTGAATCAGATTCTGGTCAAATACGGAAATGCACCGGTGGCAGCGATTGGAATTGTATTCAAGGCAAATATGTTTATTACCTTCCTTCAAATGGGGCTTGCCAACGGTGTGCAGCCGCTGATGGGTTACAATTTTGGGGCAGGCAACCAGAAACGTTTTATGGAAGTGGACTGTTTTACGAAAAAATGCTGTCTGGTCGTTGGAATCCTGGCGACGGCATTATTTTTCTTTTTTCGAGAACCAATTATCCACCTGTTCATCAACGATAAAGACGTTATATATTATGGCGTGAAAATGCTGGTCGCATATATGCTTTCTGGACCGTTTATCGGAATCCTTTTTGTAAATATGAACTGCATGCAGTCTACTGGAGATGCGCTTCCGGCAACGATTCTGTCGGTGCTCCGACAGGGACTTCTGTTGATTCCCTTACTGTATCTGCTGAATGCAGTGCTCGGATTAAACGGAGTCATTTACGGACAGGCACTTACGGATTGCGTGGCGATTGTACTGTCCATGTATATCTGGGGAAGAAAGAAGAGAAAATTAAAGAGTGAATAAGTGAGAGAAAATCAGGTGTCTGGTGTGGTACCTGATTTTTCTTGCTTATAAATATAACGTGCAAAGTGGAAAGAATCATTGCGGACATGCATATAATAGTCAGGTACAGGAAATAATTCATCTGAATAAATGTAAGAAAGAGAGGCTGTTTATGGAAGAGCGAGATGATCTGGAACAGATGGCATTTATACAGAAGTGGAATGACGGAAAGGCAGAACGGGAGAAAAAGCGGGAGCAAATGTGGAATGGGATTCTGGAGAAGGCTGGGATAAAGAAAGAAGAAAAGTAAAAAGGAAAATGATTTTTTAGAAAAAATGAAAAGAACTCAAATAGGAACTCAAAATTTAAGTTTCTGTTTGAGTTCTTTATTTGAGTTCCTTTAAGAAATTAAAAAAATATGCTATTATCTTAAAAGTAGAGAGAAGGAAGTAAAATTACAGCAGAAAATTTTTGAAGAACTAAAAAATCAAAGGGGAAGATTAGCGATGGTAAAAATAGATTTAATCACCGGCTTCTTAGGTTCCGGCAAGACAACGTTTATTAAAAAATATGCAAAATATCTTCTGGATAAAGGAATGAACATTGGCATCCTTGAGAATGATTTTGGTGCGGTAAATGTAGATATGCTTCTTTTGCAGGACCTGATGGGAGATAACTGTGAGCTTGAAATGATTTCCGGTGGGTGCGACAAAGAGACGCACAGGCGGCGTTTCCGGACGAAGCTGATCGCAATGGGAATGTGCGGATATGACAGAGTAATTGTTGAACCGTCCGGGATTTATGATGTAGACGAATTTTTTGACGTTCTTCACGATGAACCACTGGATAAGTGGTATGAGATTGGCAATGTGATTGCGATCGTTGACGCAAAACTGGAGCCGGAATTGTCAGAAGAAGCAGACTATCTGCTTGCGTCCGAGGCTGCAAATGCAGGAAGCATTATCCTCAGCAGGGCAGAAGAAGCAACAAAAGAACAGATTGAAAATACAATTGAACATTTGAACAGAGCGCTTGAACAGGTTCAGTGCAAGCGAAGGCTGGATCAGGAAATCATGAGAAAAGATGGAGCAGAGCTTTCGGAAGAGGATTTTGATAAGATCTTAAAGGGCGGTTATGTTGCAGAAAATTATCGGAAGATGGAGCTGGATGAGAAAAAAGGTTTTGATTCGTTGTATTTTATGGAATTAAAAATTTCTGCAGATGAATTGAAGACGCAGGTTGCGAAGATGATGCAGGATCCGGAATGTGGCGGTATTTTCCGGGTGAAGGGATTTGTGAAAGATGATGCAGGAAGCTGGATGCAGCTGAATGCAACCGGTCATGAGATCAGTATGAAGCCGATCGGAGACGGGCAGGAGGTTGTGATCGTGATTGGGGAACAGTTGAAGGAAGATCGGATACGGAAGTATCTGGAGAATTAGAAAGTGTAAAAGAGCACATCAAAAGCGATGTGATCCGGTCAGTATGCTGAAAACAGTTTTGTTTGTGTAATACAGCTGTTATTGTATCCATAAGCAACAGGACGCATGAAAAAGCTTTCGTTTTTTCATGCGTCCTGTTAATTTATTGTTTTTGATAAATGATATGTTTTACACGGCCGCCATCCATAATGATGGTATCATTTTCAGCTTTTACATACATTACAAGATTTGCATCCATTCGGAAGATAATACTTCCTGATCCTGATTGATAAAGTGTTGTTTTCCCATAACGACGCATATGGATTTCGCATGTATTTTCAACTTTCACTAATTTCATGAAGGAATCGGTTTCATCGTTGTAATAGGTTCCTTCCTGGAAAAGTGCCGGATCTGCAGGCTTGGCAGGGGTCAATGTAAGTACACGGGCAGGAAGTCGATAAAGGATTTCCTTATCTGTGAAGTAGATCTTTTCGTCTAATGAACCAATGCGATAACCGCCATCCTCTTCTTTTACCAGTTCTGTGCGGCACCATTCTCTTTGCATATAGAAGGTACCGTTTTGCTCTGCAATATCAACAAACATTGGATCATCCGGAAGTGCTGTCAGGAATACACCGCTGCGAGCAGGTGCATTTTCATGTTCCGGCACGGCTGGTTCGGTACAATCCGGTAATCCGAGTACGATGCAGGCAGCTTTATCGGCAAGCTTAGACATTGCGTAAGTTGTGGTGTTACTGATCAGTACAAGCTCCAGTTCTTTTTCCGGAATGCAAATAATTTCACCACGGTATGCAGCATCGGCACCGCCATGTCCGAATACATCCAGACCATGAAGCTTATGGGTGATAAGTCCGCCGCAGTATTCAGCCGTTTTGCCATTGCTGAGAAGGACAGGTTTCTTCATAAGCTCGATAATTTCAGGATCGATCACATTTGGATGAATGTACTCATCTAATACTTTGCAGAGATCGGAAGCACAGGTATTTACAGAGGTTGGTCCGTAAAGTGCGTAGTTCAGTGGATTATAGTAGAAAGTATCATTGCCTTCGTCCTGGTAAGAGTAAGTAAGATCCGGAACAATCTGTGTAAAGCTTTCACGAACAAAAGAATGTGTCATTCCGAGTGGATTGAAAATACGTTCTTTTACAAACTGTGGGAAGCTCATTTGCGATAGCTTTTCAACGATAAGTGCCAATAAGTGGAACCCGGTGTTACTGTATAAATACTGTGACTGCGGTTCAAAGTTCAGCGATTTCTGAAGAGCTATCGTTGTATTGATATCATCCATGTCAATCTGATCGTTGATCTTGATACCGCGTAAAAATAAGAGTTCCCACTGGTCGCGAAGTCCGCTGACATTATTCATCATCTGGCGGATCGTGATCGGTGTTTCAATGTTGATATATTCATTTAAATATTTCCTGATGTCGTCTTCTAAATCCAGCTTTCCTTCTTTCCAGAGAAGAAGAATAGACATAACGGTAAATTCTTTGGAAATCGATGCGACATGGAAAATACTTTCTTTATGGATTTTTAATTTATTTTCAAGATTTCCATATCCAAAACATTTTTCGTAAAGAGTTTTACCGTGCTGGCGAATCAATACCTGAGCGCCAGGGCAAAGACCGCGATCCCACATACGGAAAAGCTGATCTAATTGTTCTGTCATATTTGAATTCATTACAAAAATACTCCTTCTGATAAATTATTTTTTTAGAATTTTTTCGAATGCATAAAGCCAGTTTTTGCCTGAAAGCAGAGAAATCCGTTCATCTGAATAATTATGTTCTTTCATATCCAGCAGGAAATCCGGAATGTCTGCGTGACCGCCGGACAGAATATCGAAAGGATACTCCGGCATCAGAGATAAGTCTTGTGCGGAACTGTTCTTTAAGAAGAGATCGCAAAAGTCAAATCCGAAACCGACATGCTGTTCTCCCATTACCTTAATCATGTAATCTAAGTGTCTAAGCATTTGCCGGCGATCAGCTGTGCTGCCGGCATCTGCGTTAATGATACTGCAGGCATTCAGTCCTACCACACCTCCGCGTCTGGAAATTTCTGCTAAATGCTCGTCTTTTAAATTTCTGTTGTTATGAGCAACTGCCCGTGCATTAGAATGCGATGCGATTAGTGGGCAGGAGGTAATGGATAAGACATCATCCACGCCCTCGTCACTTAAATGGCTGAGATCAATAATCATGTTTAAGGATTCAGCTTCTTTTACAAGCATTTTTCCAAAGTCGGTCAGACCGCCTTTTTTGGCGTTCCCGGTAAAATCACAGCCGTCAGCTGCCATATTTCTGCGGCTCCAGGTAAGTCCCAGTCCTCTTACGCCTGCGGCGTAGAATGCGTGTAACATGAGGCAGGAGCTTACCGGTTCTGCTCCTTCAAACGAGAGAAGGATACCGACTTTATTTTCCGAAGCAGCTTTTACAAAGTCATCTGCGCTCGTGCAAAGCATAAGAAGGTCCGGACTTTCGCTTATCTCACAGTGGAGAGCGGCAATCTGTTCCATAGCGATTGAAATACCTCCATAAGGCAGGTACTGGCTATCTACAAAGAGGGAGGCAACGACTCCCGTCACGTTTCCTTTTTTAAAAGCTGGATAGTATAATCTTTCAATGACCTTATGCTCGCCGTTTTTGCGGCGTACAGCGACATCACTGAGTAAGTCAAAATGTGCATCAATAATATATTTCATAATCGTGTTTTCCTTAATAAACTAATTGTGAAAAGTAAACAATTATAGTCGCTTCTTCATCTGATGTATTCATGTAGTTATGTAAACAATTTTTAGGAATATAGAAACTGTCACCCTCGTGGATTACATAAGTACTGTTATCCATACGGAGTTCCAGTTCCCCTTTTAGGAGCAGGAGACTCTCGTCATAATTACCATGTGAAATCATCTGCTCAGTCACCCAGGTGTTAGGGTTTAATCTCACAATAAGTCCGGTCATTTGTGCTTCTTTTGAGTCCGGAAGTTTAGAAGGTGTAAAAATGGAGTAGGAAACATCGATTTCCGGGATTTTCATTGGAATTCGTTTTTCTTTTCTCACTAAATAAGTTTCTTTTGAATTATTTTTCTCTTCAGATGACTCAACAGAGAGTTCAGAGTCACCCATGATTAACCATACTTCTGAACAATCTAAGCAGGCTGCAATTTTTCTAAGTGCTACGAGTGAAGGAGATTTTAAATCTCTTTCAATTTGTGATATATGACCTATTGTGTATCCGGTAGCTTCAGCTACCTCTTTGAGCGTGAGTCCTCTTTTTTTTCGCATTTCGCGAATTCGGCTTCCATACATGGTCCCGCCCCTCCTTTCGCAATTCAAGTATAAAAACTAGCAGTTTTTGATTGCTTTTTCAATACGGGTAAGAGCTTCCTGAAGTTGCGCGCGTGGACAGCCAATGTTTAATCGCATATAAGTGCTGCACTGGGCACCGAAACGATATCCAGGATTCATTTTTACCTTTGCTTTTTCTAAGAAAAATTGATTTAACTCGTCATTTTCCAGATTAAGTTTTGAACAATCAAGCCACAGAAGATATGTTCCTTCAGGTGACCAGACGCTGATTTCCGGAATATTTTCTCTGATATATTCCACGGTGAAATCTCTGTTAGCTTCGAGATATTGAAGCATTTCTGTAAGCCATTCCTCGCCTTTTGTATATGCGGCAGTCAGCGCTGTCATACCGAAAACATTATCTCCTAGATCAAACGCATTATAGGTTGCGTCATACGCATTGTATAATTTCTTGTTCGGAATAACAACATAAGATTGACAAAGACCGGCAACATTAAAGGTTTTACTCGGTGCAAAAGCTGTGATTGTATGTTCCATAGCATAGTCCGATACAGATGCCATCGGAGTATGGTGTTTTCCGCCATATACGAAATCTGCATGGATCTCATCGGAAATAATATACAGCTCATGGCGTTCGGCGATTTTAGCAACTTCCAAAAGCTCTTCTTTTGTCCATACACGACCAGCCGGATTATGAGGATTACACATCATGATCGCTTTGCAGCGGTTGTCGATCTGTGCTTCCAGACGCTCGAAGTTAATGGAATAATATCCGTTTTTATCACAATCTAACTGATGATTAATGATAACACGTCCATTTTCTTCAATCGAAGAGTAGAATGGATGATAGACAGGTGTCATGATCACAATACGATCCCCAGGTGTTGTTAAGGATAAAAGACTCATAACAAGAGCAGGAACAACGCCTGGACTGAAGCCTAACCATTCACTCTGGATATTCCAGTGATAACGTCTTCCTACCCAGGATACGATGGCATCTTTTAATTCTTTGCTGTGATGAGTATATCCATAAACAGGATGATCTAAACGTTTCTGCATTGCTTCGCGAATTTCCGGAGCTGCTGCAAAATCCATGTCTGCTACCCACATCGGAACGACATCTTCCGGAACATTGTATTCCCATTTATTACAAGATGTGCCGCGTCTGTCGATGATTTCATCAAAATTATATTTTCCCATTTTCTTTTTCTCCTTCGAAATTTTTAGTTAGCTGTTCCTGCAAGACCGGTAATTGCAGAGATGCCACATTCTAATTCATGCATGTTATCGCATGTGATTTCTACTTCTGTACCGCTTAAGCGTTTCATGCGAGGAATTTGTGCAACAGTGTCGGCCATTGCTGTTGATTTAAATTCAAATCCCAGCTTGATCGGAGTCGCAACTTCGTATAAAGGAATTTTGCTTAAATCGGAATCAAGAACTTCTTTTACTGCAGAAATCGTATTTTCCCTGAGAACTTTTTGTGGTGGGAATTTTGCTGCATAGCGTGACAGAGCTTCTTTAGTTGTTACGAATTTTACCCATGGCATCATTTCTTTGTCTATAAGCTGTTTGCGAAGACCGGAATCACCGATGATAAGCCCTACCGGAACCTTATAAGAAGCAGCAAGTGCTGCGTTCGTTGTACTTTCGTTCATATAGGCTCCGTTAATCTTAAGGCTGGAAACAACTCTTCCGTAGAAGCTGTGATCCATATTGGCGAAATCTTCTCCCGGACCGGCATGATATCCGGCCAGAAATACAACATCGTAGGTTTCATCCAGGCAAGACATCATGTACTGTCTTCTTGGAGAACCGCTTACTAAGCTGATACGTTCATCCATCTGGCAAAGTTCATCATAAGAAAGGTTCGTTCCGCTTCCATGAGAATCAGAAATGGTGATTTCCCCGATTTCATCATTTCTGGAGGAAGCATGAATTCCTTCGATGATCCAGCGTACCTGATTGTGTAAAGCGCGGCGGAAGGAAGGAACCTCATCGCGTTCCTGAGATGGAGAAGTGATACCTGCCATTCCTTCCATGTCTACAGAAATGTAGATTTTTAGTGCTTTCTTCATAAGAAAATCCTCCTTTATGTAATTTATTTGTTTCCTTATAGAAAAACAAAACATACAGTTGTTAAAATATTATAAAACAATAAAAGAATTGTGTCAATATCTTGACATAATATACAAAAAGAATTATACTGTCAGTAATATTTATACTGTGAGTAAAAAACACAGAAAAAATCTTTTTCGTAAAACGAAACTCAAAAAAGGATGTAAAGGAGGAGAAATGTATGAAAAAGAAAAAATTAGCGTTGTTTTTAGCACTGACGATGGTTGTCGCTAGTTTTGCGGGGTGCGGTGGCAAAAAAGAAAAAGCTTCTGACAATGGATCAGCAAAACAGGAAGCAGAAACGGAAACTGAAGGATCAGAAGAGGGAAGATACCTTATGTGGAGATTGTATTCTGAACCAAAGCAGTGGGACCCAACGAACAACTCTGAATCTGTATCAGATGCGATTTGTAAGCAGTTGTTTGAAGGCCTCACCGTATCAACATCCGATGGCTTTAAACCGGGTATCGCGGAAAAATGGGATGTTTCAGAGGACGGAAAAACATATACATTCCATTTAAGAAAAGATGCGAAATGGTCAGACGGAAGTCCGGTGACAGCAAAAGACTTCGAATATTCCTGGAGAAGAATTTGTGATCCGGATTTTGCATCTGAAGCACTTCAGGCTATCACAGATTATGTTGTAGGTGCTACTGAATATTTTGAAGGAACAGGTGAGTATGATGATATCAAAGCAACAGCAATTGATGATTATACATTTGAAGTTGTTTTGAAGAATGCAACACCGTTCTTCCCGCAGTTAGTTGCCAATGACGTTTATCTTCCTATTAAAAAAGAAGCAGTGGAAGCAGCAGGTGAAGGATGGGAGAAGAAACCGGAATCAGCAATCAGTAACGGAGCATTCTACTTAGAAGAATATCAGGTTGGATCTCATTTATTACTGAAAAAGAATCCTTACTACTATGCAGCAGACGAAGTAAAACTTCCTGGTATCAAAGCAGTATTTATTACAGATGATAATACCGCATATCAGGCATATCAGGCAGGTGAGATCGATGTTATGGATCACCTTCCGGCAGAACAGATTCCACAGATTGTTGCTGAAGATCCATATGTAATTGTCAGTGCCGATACAGGAGCACAGTTCCTGAATTTCAACGTAGATAAAGCACCATTTGATAATGTTCATGTAAGAAAAGCAGTTGCCAAGGCAATCGACAGAAAGCAGATCACAGAACAGGTATTAAAAGATGGTTCTATCCCGGCAAGTAACTTTATCGCTCCGACATGTCAGAAAACAGATGGAACACATTTTCGTGAACTTGAAGCAGATGGATATCCGGCAGAAGAATATGGAATCGATCCGCGTCAGGCTAAGGTAGAAGATGCGCAGGCAGAACTTGCGGAAGCAGGTTATCCAAACGGAGAGGGCTTTCCGGAGGTGGAAATCACATATGCGAATACTGAAAAGAACAAGAGACTTTGTGAAGCAATTCAGCAGATGCTGGAAACAAATTTAAATATCAAAGTTAAACTCCGCGCAGAAGAATCAAGTGTATTCAGCTCTACAAAGAGTAAAGGTGATTATCAGATGGCTCCTGGTGGCTGGACAAATAACCCATACGATGCAAGTGGACTTATTAAACTTTTCTATTCTCAGAATGGTAATAATACATGCCAGTGGAGATGGAGAGAATACAAAGGCGCTCCGAACGATACAACATTAAATCCTGGTAACAAAGCATTTGATGAAGCATTTGATAAAGCAATGGCTTCATTAGGCGAAGAAAGAGATGCAGCCTGGGAAGAAGCGAATAAAGCACTTATGGATGATATGCCGATCACAGCACTTTATTATCCGTCATTTGTGGCTCTTGTAAATGAAGATCAGGTAGAAAACGTTGAACTTACATTGGGCAATTCATTTATGTTCAGCCATGCTGAAATCGTTGAGTAGTTGTTGACTTTAGGAAGACCGAAAAGTACCTTGCTTTTCGGTCTCCCTATTATTAGAGGAGAAGTAATATGCTGAGATATATAGCGAAAAGAGTACTTTCTGCGATTATTACGATCTGGTTCATTATGACACTGACATTTACATTAATGAATGCAATTCCAGGTGACCCATTTGCCAGCGAGAAAATGAACGATCCGGTAATTATTGCAAATATGAAAGCAAAATATGGTCTTGATAAACCGTTTATTGAACAATATGGAACATATATGCGGAACTATATGCATGGGGATTTTGGTATTTCCTTTATGAAAAAAGGAATCACAACCAATGATATTATTTCAGCAGGATTTCCATATTCTTTAGCAATCGGTATTTGGGCTTCGTTAGTTATTTTAGGTTTCGGAATATTTTTTGGTATTATTGCCGCATTGAGGCAAAATAAATTTGTAGATCGAGTCTTGATGGTGCTATCAACCCTAGGGGCGACAATCCCAAGCTTTGTATTTGCAACAGGATTCTTATATCTGTTCAGCAAGATTTTAGGATGGGTACCATCGTTTGGTGTGAATAGCTGGAAGGGATATATTGGACCGGTTATTGTCAGCGCATTATTCTCACTTGCGTATGTTGTACGACTGACAAGAACTTCCACATTAGATGTTTTGAATCAGGATTATATTCGTACAGCAAGGGCAAAGGGACTTCCTGAATGGAAGGTACTTGGAAAACATGCATTAAGAAATGCATTGCTTCCGGTTGTAACTTATATCGGACCAATGTTTGCTGCATTGATTACAGGATCTTTCGTAGTAGAAAAGGTATTTGGTATTCCTGGAATCGGAAACTTATTTACAAACAGTATCCTTAACCGAGACTATACATTGATTATGGGTATTACTGTATTTTTCTCAGTTATTCTTGTAATCTGCATTTTAGTAGTCGATATTCTGTATGTATTAATTGACCCACGTATTAAATATCAGTAAAACAGGTGAGAAAATATGAGCGAAAAAAATAACGTTATCTCTCCGGAATTATGGGCACCGTTGGAACAGGAAGAAAAAAATGCTGAGAAAATGGAAAGGCCTAGTCTTACTTTTTTACAAGACGGATGGAGAAGATTAAAATCCAATAAAATAGCGATCCTTTCTTTGATCGTAATTGCTTTGATTACAATCGGAGCTATTTTTATCCCAATGTTTTGGAAATATGATTATAAGACACAGAATCTGGAATTAGCGAATATTCCGGATGTAATGAAAGTATATCCGCTTGACAACGGAAAAAATATTTATGTAACACCACAGTATACAGTTGTTGTGGTTGACAAAAAAGGAAATCTTGAAGGACTTGCAGAAGTAAAGAATAAAGATGTCAATGGAAAGAAAAATTTCTTTACGGTCGGAAACAGTGAAATCTGTGTTGATTATAGTGGTTATTCAGATGCAAGTAAAGAGTATAAAAAATTAGAAAAGAAAGCAGCAAAAAAAGATTTAGATACAGTAGCGATCAAAGGAATTAAATATCTTGAAAACTATTATGCAGGAAGCGATGTGACAGAGGTTACAATTGAAGAAGCCAAAAGTATTTTGGAAAACAAGATAGAAAGAACAGTGATCACTTGTGATGGTGAGAAGCTCACAAAGCAGGAGAAGATAAAAAATAAAACTTATCTGCTTGGAACAGATGGTCTTGGGAGAGATTTGTTTATCCGTATTGTATATGGTGCACGTATTTCTCTTTTGGTTGGTCTGTTTGCGGCATTTATCAACTTTGTGGTTGGTGTATTCTACGGCGCGATTGCAGGTTACTGCGGTGGAACAGTTGATAATATCATGATGCGTATTATTGACGTTCTGGACTCCATTCCGATGACGCTGTATGTTATTTTGATCATGGTTGTAGTAGGACCTGGTATTTCTTCCATCATTATTGCATTAGGTTTGACATTCTGGGTTAAAATGGCCCGTATCGTCAGAGGGCAGGTTCTGACGCTGAAACAGCAGGAATTTGTTAAAGCTGCCATCGTAACAGGAGCAGATACAAAGAGAATTATTGTGAAACACCTAATCCCGAATATGATGGGACCTATCATGGTAAATATGGCAATGCAGATTCCAAGTGCAATTTTCAATGAAGCATTCCTGAGCTTCGTAGGTCTTGGTATTTCTGCACCGATGGCTTCCTGGGGTACTTTGTGTAATGACGCTTTAGCAGGAATTTATGTATATCCATATCAGATGGTATATCCGGCGATTGCCATTTCAGTTACAATCCTTACATTCAACTTATTAAGTGATGGTTTAAGAGATGCATTCGATCCAAAACAGCGTAAATAAGGAGGAAAAAGCAAATGAGTGAAAAATTATTAGATGTAAAAAATTTACATACCTCTTTCTTTACGCATTTAGGAGAGGTGCAGGCAATCCGTGATGTCAGTTTTGGATTAGACAAAGGTGAGATCATTGGTATTGTAGGTGAATCGGGCAGTGGGAAGAGTGTTACATCACTTTCTATTATGGGATTGCTTGCATATCCTGGAAGAGTAAAGAAAGGGGAGATTCTCTTTAACGGAGAAGATCTTTTGAAAAAGAAAAAAAGTGAGATGCGTAAGATTCAAGGGGATCACATTGCTATGATCTTCCAGGATCCGATGACATCTTTGAATCCATTATTTAAGATTGGTGATCAGATTACAGAAGCTATTCTGACACACCATAAAATTAAAAAGGAAGATGCAAAAAAACGTGCACTTGAAATGTTGAAACTGGTAGGTATTCCTTCACCGGAAAAAAGATTTCATTCCTACCCACATGAGTTTTCAGGCGGTATGAGACAGAGAGCAATGATTGCGATGGCACTTTCTTGTGAGCCAGAGCTTCTGATTGCGGATGAGCCGACAACGGCACTGGATGTTACCATTCAGGCCCAGGTACTGGCTCTTATGAAAGAATTAAATGAAAGACTTGGAACAGCTACTATTTTGATCACACATAACTTAGGATGTGCATCAAGTATCTGTGACAGAATCATCGTTATGTATGGCGGAAAAATTATGGAAGAAGGAACAACAGAAGAAATCTTCTATGAACCGCACCATCCATATACCATGGGACTTTTGAACTCTGTACCAAAAGTAACCGGAGAAGCATCAAAAGAAAGACTGGTTCCGATTCTTGGAACACCGCCGGATATGCTTCATCCACCGACAGGATGTCCGTTTTATCCGCGCTGCAAATATGCAATGAAAGTATGTGCATCTATGCCGGTGCCGGAACAGTATATCAGTGATACACATCGTGTAAGCTGTTTTATGTGCCATCCGCAGGCACCTCGGAATGAAGAGTATGAAAGTCAGAAAGGAGGAATCCGACATGCCAAATAATACACTTTTGGAAGTAAAAGACCTGAAAATGTATTTCGAGAATAAAAAAGGATTTTTAGGTAAAAAAATCGAGTATGTAAAAGCAGTGGACGGAGTTTCCTTCAAAATACAAAAGGGAGAAACAATCGGACTGGTAGGAGAGTCCGGATGTGGAAAATCTACAACCGGATATTCAATCATGCGTCTCTATAAACCGACAGCAGGAGAAATCATATTCGACGGGAAAGATATTGCACAGTTAAGTGCAGCTGAAGTATGGCCATACAGAAAAAGAATGCAGATGATCTTTCAGGATCCATATGCATCCCTGAATCCTCGTATGACGGTTTCAGATATTATCGGTGAGCCACTGGATATTTATCATCTTTATGAAGGTAAGGAAAGACAGGAACGCATCTATGAATTGTTGAATACAGTTGGTCTTGGAAAAGACCATGCCAGCCGTTATCCTCATGAATTTTCAGGTGGACAAAGGCAGCGTGTCGGGATTGCAAGAGCACTTGCGGTAAATCCGGATTTTGTAGTCTGCGATGAGCCTATTTCGGCACTTGATGTCAGTATTCAGGCACAGGTAGTAAATATGCTTGAAGATCTGCAGGCAAGTCTTGGACTTACTTATTTGTTTATTGCACATGATCTTTCTATGGTCAGACATATTTCCCAAAAAGTAGGTGTTATGTATCTTGGATCTCTGGTAGAATTTGCGGAGACAGAAGAATTGTACGAACAGACACTGCACCCATATACAAAAGCATTGATGTCAGCGGTTCCTGAACTTGATCCTGCGATCAGTAAAACTAAGAAACCGGTTATGCTGCAAGGGGATGTCCCAAGTCCGATTGATACACCGGTTGGATGTAAATTTGCATCCAGATGCCCATATGCTACCAAACGCTGTCATGAAGAAAGACCAATCTTCAGAAACGTTGGAAATGAACATTATGTAGCCTGTCATCTGGTAGAATAATGCATAATTAAAGAGGAAATGAAAATATGAAATACAATTTTGATGAGCCTGTTGACAGAAGCAAAAACCGTTCTGCAAAATATGATGAAAGGGTAAAGAATTTTGGGACAGATGATGTGATTCCGCTTTGGATTGCAGATATGGATTTCAAGACAGCGCAGCCTATTATTGATGCATGTAAAAAGAAAGCGGAAGAAGGAATCTGGGGTTATACATCCCGCCCAGATAGTTATTTTAAAGCGTATGCCGACTGGCAGTTAAGAAGAAACGGATGGGCACTTGATACAAACTTATGTAGCTGGTGTTTAGGTGTGGTTCCGGCTCTTGCAGCGATCATTAAGCTATTTACAAAGAAAGAAGAAAAGGTTTTAATTCAGCCACCGGTTTATCCGGAATTTTTCGAAATCACAGAAAATACAGGGAGAGAACTTGTACAAAATAACTTTCTTGAGCATGACGGGGTGTGGGAAGTAGATTTTGAAGATTTTGAAAAGCAGGTAAAAGATCCCGCAGTGAAACTCTTCATTTTATGTAATCCACATAATCCGCTTGGACGCGTATGGTCCCAAGATGAGCTGTCTAAAATGCTGACACTTTGCTTTGAAAATGATGTTCAGGTAGTTTCGGATGAAATTCATTCGGATCTCATATTTCATGGAAAAAAACATATTCCGGCAGCAATTGTTGTCCCAGAAGCAGCTGATAAGGTGATCACATGTATTTCCGTGACAAAAACATTTAACCTGGCAGGACTTCAGGCATCAACCACAGTATTCCCAAATCTGGAAATGAAGAAAAAGTTCGACGGATATTGGGGTGGAATGGATATACATAGAAACAATGCGTTTAGTTCTGTTGCAATGGAAGCAGCATTGAATGAGGGCGAAGAGTGGTTGGAACAACTCCTTGCGTATATTTCTGGAAATCTTGATTATATATGTGATTATTTTGAAAAAAAGATTCCTCTGATCAAAGCAAATATGCCGGATGCAACCTATCTTGTGTGGCTGGACTGCAGAGCACTGCATATGGATAATGAAGAATTAAAGGATTTTATGATTCATAAGGCAGGGCTTGGATTAAATGACGGTTCGTCTTTTACAAGGACAATGAACGGGTTTATGCGGTTGAATGCAGCCTGTCCGAGATCTGTTCTAGAGAAAGCATTGAAGCAATTAGAGGATGCGGTTAATAGTCTGAATAATTGATTGGAGGAAAAAGAAATGCATGAATTAACACAATTAATTAAAGAGGATATGCGTCCGGCTCTTGGGGTAACAGAGCCGGGAGCGATCGCGTATGCGGTTTCAAAGGCAAAATCTTATGTTCCGGGAGAACTGGAACAGGTTACGCTTTTACTAAATAGTGGAATGTATAAAAATGCATATACATGTGGTATTCCGAACAGTCATTTTTACGGAAATGAATACGCAGCAGCTTTAGGGGCGGTAGCAGGAAAACCGGAAAAAGAGCTGGAGAGCCTTGCTAATGTAACAGAAGCCGACAATGTGGCAGCAGAGCAATTGGTAAAAGACGGAAAAATCGTTGTGAAAATGAGCGAGATTACGAGTCGTATTTTTATCGAAGCCCGCGTAAAGACAACAGGCGGAGAGGCTATGGTTCGGATCCGCGATGCTCATACGAATATTGTTCGCATTGAGGCAAATGGAGAGGTGGTTCTGGAGAAGAAAGAAGCTTCCGAAGAATGTGCTCATGAAGAGAAACCACTGATCCATAATTATACACTAAAACAGATTTACGAATATGCAAAAGAAGTTCCGGCAGAGGAAATTGAATTTATCAAGGCTGCCTATGATATGAACTATGCCTTGTTCGAAGAAGGGATTCAGAATCCAAGAACGACATATGCACGTTATCTGCTTGAGAAAAATGGTGGAAAGATTATTTCTGATAATGAGTTAAATACAGCATCCTTACTTTGTAATGCAGCAATTGAGGCGCGGGTAATCGGTCTTGACAGACCTGCTATGAGTATCACCGGTTCTGGTGCCCATGGAATCATTGCAACCATGCCACTTTACGGTGTTTGCAAGATCCGGGGCTTAAGTGATGAAACCTTATATCGTGCGACCGCATTAAGTTATCTTATCTGTATGTATATCAAAGAGTATTCCGGAAAACTTTCTGCTTTTTGCGGCTGTGGTATTGCGGCCGGCACCGGAATGGCCTGTGCATTGGTTTTCCTTCATGGAGGTGATGAGCATGCAATGGCGAGAACGATCAACAACATGTCCAGCAGTATTACCG
The DNA here is from genome assembly GCF_027674365.1 of Coprococcus sp. AM11-30B. Lineage (NCBI taxonomy): Bacteria > Bacillati > Bacillota > Clostridia > Lachnospirales > Lachnospiraceae > Coprococcus > Coprococcus sp. AM11-30B. Next base: position 117,203 of record NZ_JAQDVB010000008.1, read on the forward strand.
GTATGATCTGTCATGGCGGAAATAAGGGCTGTACGATGAAAGGTGTTGTGGCAGTGAACGCTGCATTCCAATCGGCAGACTTTGCGATGCATGATATTTTTATTGATGATATTCATGGAATCAATGGTTTTACACCGGAAGATACGATGCGGCATATGGGAGAAATCGCTTCGCCAGGCATGATTGGAACTGAGAAGACAATCGTGGATATTCTGCAGGAAAAAGGAGAATAGAAGATAGAAAAAGAAAAAGTCTTTGAATTGATTTAAAACATCAGTTCGAAGGCTTTTTTGTGTAAAAAAGAAAACAGATACATATTTCACTGTGCAAAACATTGTTTAGTAAAATTGTAAATTGTATAACATGTCGGAAAAAAGTTTCGTTTTCAAAGAGTATTGCAATGAAATGCACAAAATGATAAGCTTGGAATGTACAAAACGAGTTTACTAAAGACTTTAGATAAAGCAGGTATGAAAAATCGACTTGTTAGTTTGATTTTGCAAAAGAATAATCAGGAAAAAGAAAGATACATAGAGGTCGCTGAAAGAATAGCACGTGAGAAGGATTATGGTCTTGTTATTGGATATGAAAAAGAATGGTAGTATATTATAGAATTGTATAGTAATAGAAAGGAGCAATCAAACCATGGATTTCAAATACTGCAAACTGGAAATTTTCATTCCGGAAACGCACTTGCCTGCATTACAAAGAGCTCTGCAGGAAGTAGATGCAGGACATATCGGTAACTACGATTCCTGTATGTCATCGAGCGAGGTAACCGGGTATTGGCGTCCGCTTGAAGGATGTAATCCGTATATAGGAAACACAGGTGAGATCAGTAAAGAGCCTGAAGTGAAAGTGGAGGTAACAGTGTTTACCGAAGCGATTGACAAGACAATTGAAGCAGTCAAAAAGGTTCATCCGTATGAAGAACCGGTGATCAATGCGATTCCGATTTTGCGGACTTCATTCTAAGTTTTTGTTTTAACAATATTGTCAATAAGGTAACGAAAAAGTTGCATAAAGAAAAACAATTTAAATTAAATAACAGCCCTGTTTATGATATGAAAAATTGTAGAAATTATACAAAAAGTATATTTTTTGAAAAAATAATTGAAAAAATTTATGCAATATGATATAGTAAAGCCAGTTGAGGAAGTAATTGAATTGAAAAGAGATGCCGTGACAGGAGAGCGAATGTAAGAGAGACAGCCGGAAGGCTGGTGGTAGGCAACGCTCTTTTTTTGTACTCTAAAAGCGGCAAAAGGGTGATATGATGAGCAGATTTTTTTATGAAGCAGTAGAAGAAAATCCGATCATTGCAGCAGTAAAGAACATGGATGATTTAAAAATCTGCTGTTCTTTGGAAGATATCCGGGTTGTGTTTATTTTATTTGGAGATGTCTGTTCGATCCGTGAGATCGTCCAACAGATAAAAGATTCCGGGAAGGTTGCGATGGTTCATGTAGATCTGATAAGCGGTCTTAGCAGTAAGGAAATTGTCGTAGATTTTATCCGGAAAAATACAGAAGCAGATGGAATAATTTCCACAAAAGCTGCATTGATTAAAAGGGGGAAGGAACTTAAGATGTTCACAGTCCTAAGATATTTCCTTCTGGATTCGATGGCATATGAGAATATCAGGCAGCAACAGCACGCCGTGAAGCCTGATTATATCGAAGTACTTCCGGGGGTGATGCCGAAGGTGATCGGAAAAGTCTGTAAAATGTCAAAGACGCCGATCATTGCAGGCGGTCTGATCTCGGACAAAGAATCTGTGATGGCGGCACTTTCAGCTGGAGCGATCGCAGTTTCATCTACGAATCACGAAGTCTGGAAAATGTAAAACAAAAGTAACAGGAGTAATGTATTTAAACAAAGTACAGGTATTTGAGGATGAGTAAGTAGCGAAGCGGCATAGAATATCCGCTTTACTATAAAACATGCAAAGCAACGATTTTTATTTTAAAGGAGGAAAAAAGAGTATGGCTAAGTATGTAATGGCACTGGATGCGGGAACAACAAGTAACAGATGTATCCTGTTCAATGAAAAAGGAGAAATGTGCAGCGTTGCACAGAGGGAATTCACACAGTATTTCCCGAAACCGGGCTGGGTTGAACATGATGCAGATGAGATCTGGGCAAGTATGCTTGGTGTAGCCGTTGAAGCAATGAACATGATTGGGGCAGAAGCAGAGGACATTGCAGCAATCGGTATTACGAACCAGAGAGAGACAACCATCGTCTGGGACAAAGAGACAGGAGAGCCGATCCATCATGCAATCGTATGGCAGTGCCGTAGAACTTCTGAGTATTGTGACAGTCTGAAGGAAAAAGGACTTACCGATAAATTCAGAGAAAAAACAGGACTTGTTATCGACGCGTATTTCTCAGGAACAAAGGTAAAATGGCTTCTTGACAATGTGCCGGGAGCAAGAGAGAGAGCAGAAAAGGGAGAATTATTATTCGGTACAGTTGAGACATGGCTGATCTGGAAACTGACAAAAGGTGCAGTTCATGTAACGGATTATTCAAACGCTTCCCGTACGATGCTGTTCAATATCAATACACTTGAATGGGATGATGAGATTCTTGCAGAGCTGAACATTCCGAAATGCATGCTTCCAGAACCAAAACCGTCAAGCTGTGTATATGGAGAAGCAGATCCTTCTTACCTTGGTGGACCGATTCCAATCGCAGGAGCAGCCGGAGACCAGCAGTCCGCACTGTTTGGACAGACATGCTTCAATGCAGGCGAAGCAAAGAATACATATGGAACCGGATGTTTCATGCTGATGAATACCGGTGAGAAACCGATCTTCTCAAAGAACGGACTGGTAACAACCATCGCATGGGGACTGGATGGAAAAGTAAATTACGCACTGGAAGGTTCAATTTTCGTGGCAGGAGCTGCAATTCAGTGGCTGAGAGATGAACTTCGTATTATTGATTCCGCACCGGATTCAGAATACATGGCTAAGAAAGTAAAAGATACAAACGGATGCTATGTAGTACCTGCATTTACCGGACTTGGAGCACCGCACTGGGATCAGTATGCAAGAGGAACGATCGTAGGAATTACACGTGGCGTTAATAAATATCACATTATCCGCGCAACTCTGGAATCCCTTGCTTATCAGGTAAATGATGTTCTGGAAGCAATGAAAGCTGACTCCGGAATTGAACTTGCAGCACTTAAGGTTGATGGTGGAGCAAGTGCAAATGATTTCCTGATGCAGACACAGTCTGACATCATCAATGCACCGGTTAACCGTCCGCAGTGTGTAGAGACAACCGCAATGGGAGCTGCTTATCTTGCAGGTCTTGCAGTTGGATACTGGGCAAGTAAAGAGGATGTTATTAAGAACTGGGCAATTGATAAGACATTCGAGCCAAAGATTGCAGATGAAGAAAGAGAAAAACGGATCAAAGGCTGGAATAAGGCTGTCAAATATGCTTACGGATGGGCAAAAGAAGATTAGATTTTGACAGTAAAAAGGAAATGAAAACAGGACATTGAATAGGGAAAAGGGGGACTTATTATGTTACCTTATATAGCAGAGTTTCTTGGAACAATGATACTTATTATTCTTGGAGATGGAGTAGTAGCAAATGTGAACCTTAACAAATCCGGTATGAAAGGTGCCGGTGCGGTTCAGATTACATTTGCCTGGGGTCTTGCAGTTCTGCTTCCGGCATTTATTTTCGGAGAGGCTTCAGGAGCTTCCTTTAATCCGGCACTTACGATCGCGCTTGCAGTGGACGGAAGTTTTGCATGGTCGATGGTTCCTGGATATATCATCGCCCAGATCGCAGGAGCATTCGTAGGCGGCTGTATCGTTTATTTACTTTTTAAAGGACAGTTTGACGCCACAGAAGATCCGGGAACAAAGCTTGGTGTATTCTGTACAGGACCTTCGATTGCAAACACAGGACTGAATATTTTCAGTGAGGCAGTTGGAACATTTATCCTTGTATTTGCGATCAAAGGAATTGGAAACGTGACAGGACTTTCCACAGGCGTTGACAAATTATTTGTATTCGGAATTATCGTATCAGTAGGTATGTCACTTGGCGGACTGACTGGTTATGCGATCAACCCGGCAAGAGATCTTGGACCAAGACTTGCACACGCAGTACTTCCAATTAAAGGAAAAGGTGATTCAAACTTCGGATACGGTCTGGTTGTACCGATTATCGGACCAATCATCGGAGCAATCGCAGCAGTATTACTGTATGGAGCAATTCCGTGGTAAAAATTCAGAATTGAAAATGGTAATGGCATGAGATGAGAGAGCCTGACAGGATAACCGCATAGGGAAATGCGTTTACTTGGCAGGCTCTTTTTCATAAGCAGGAAGTTCAGGAAGAAAAAACAGTTATTAAGGAGTGATCTGGGAATGTATGATGTAATAATTATCGGAGCTGGAGTATCCGGTGCAGCAACAGCAAGAGAGCTGTCACGTTATAAAGTGAAGGCATGTGTAATCGAAAAAGAAGAGGATGTATGCTGTGGTACTTCTAAGGCAAACAGTGCAATTGTCCATGCCGGTTATGATGCGGCAGAAGGATCGCTGATGGCAAAACTGAATGTCAGGGGAAATCAGATGATGGAGCAGCTTTCAAAGGATCTGGATTTCCCATTTAAGAAAAATGGCTCACTGGTTGTATGTCTGCATGAAGAGGATATGCCGAATCTTCAGGCACTGTATGACCGAGGCGTTGCAAATGGTGTTAAGGAGTTAAGAATTCTTAACCGTGAGGAATTGAAAGAAATGGAACCGAATATTTCCGATCAGGCGTATGCCGCACTTTATGCACCGACAGCCGGAATTGTATGTCCGTTTAATCTGAACATTGCAATGGCTGAGAATGCAAATGTAAATGGTGTGGAGTTCAAATTTGATACGGAAGTTACGGATCTTAAACCAATAGATGAAGGATGGGAGATCCATACAAATAACGGGGTTTTCCGGACAAGGTATGTGGTAAATGCAGCCGGAGTCTATGCAGACAGGCTTCATAATATGGTAAGTGAGAAGAAGATCCATATTACCCCTAGAAGAGGAGATTACTGTCTGCTTGATAAGAGTGCGGGAAGTCATGTGAGCAAGACGATTTTTGCACTTCCGGGAAAATATGGAAAAGGTATTCTGGTTGCACCGACGGTTCACGGTAATCTGATCCTTGGACCAACGGCGATCGATATCGAAGATAAAGAAGGAACCAATACAACAAGAGAAGGTCTGGATCAGGTGATCGAAAGGGCAGAGATGAATGTAAAAAATATTCCGCTCCGTCAGGTGATTACTTCATTTGCCGGACTTCGTGCACATGAGGACGGACATGAGTTCCTGATCGGGGAAGTGGAGGATGCAAAAGGATTTATCGACTGTGCAGGCATTGAATCACCGGGTCTTACCAGTGCACCGGCAATCGGAGAAATGGTGGCACAGATCCTGAAAGAGAAAATGAATCTGGAAGAAAAAGAAGATTTTATCGCAACAAGAAAAGGCGTTCTGGATCCGAATACACTCAGCAAGGAAGAAAGAATGGAACTGATCAAAGAGAAACCGGAATACGGAAATATTATCTGCCGCTGTGAAATGGTTACAGAGGGTGAGATCATGGATGCGATCAACAGACCGCTCGGCGCCAAATCTCTGGACGGGGTAAAACGCAGGACAAGAGCCGGAATGGGACGCTGTCAGGCAGGATTCTGTTCACCGAGAACGATGGAGATTCTGGCGAGAGAACGCCATGTGAGTATGTTCGAGATCACAAAATCCGGTGGAGATTCTAAAATAATCACAGGTACTAATAAGGATTCGTTATAAAAGGGAGGCATTGCATCATGAGAGCTTATGATATTGTTATCATTGGAGGAGGACCGGCGGGACTTGCGGCTGCAATTTCGGCAAAGAAAAGCGGAGTGGACAGTGTCCTGATCCTGGAAAGAGATAAAGAACTTGGCGGTATCCTGAATCAGTGCATCCACAACGGATTCGGACTCCATACATTTAAGGAAGAACTGACCGGACCGGAATATGCAGGACGTTTTATTGATCAGGCGAAAGAACTGAATATTGAATACAAGCTGAATACAATGGTTATGGATATCAGCCCACAGAAGGTTGTCACCGCAATGAACCGGGAGGAAGGTCTTTTCGAGATTCAGGCAAAGGCAGTTATTCTGGCAATGGGATGCCGTGAGCGTTCCAGAGGTGCACTTAATATTCCGGGCTATCGTCCGGCAGGTATTTTCTCGGCAGGTACGGCACAGAGACTGGTCAATATCGAAGGCTATATGCCGGGGCGGGAGGTTGTGATCCTTGGTTCCGGCGACATCGGATTGATCATGGCGAGACGAATGACATTTGAAGGCGCAAAGGTTAAGGTTGTTGCAGAGCTGATGCCGTATTCCGGAGGACTGAAGAGAAATATCGTACAGTGTCTGGATGATTATGACATTCCGCTGAAGCTGAGCCATACGGTTGTCGATATCAAAGGAAAAGAGCGTCTGGAAGGCATTACACTGGCACAGGTGGACAGTCACGGAAAACCAATTCCGGGAACTGAAGAAGAATACAGCTGTGATACGCTTCTTCTTTCCGTAGGATTGATCCCGGAAAATGAAATTTCAAGAGGCATGGGCGTGGATATGAACCCTGTCACATCAGGACCGAAGGTAAATGAGAGCCTGGAAACAAACATCGAAGGCGTATTTGCCTGTGGAAATGTCCTGCATGTGCATGACCTGGTTGACTTTGTATCGGAAGAAGCCGGAACTGCAGGAAGAAATGCTGCGGAATACGTCAAACAGGGAGAAGAACGCAGACAGGGCGGAAAAGAGATTAAAATGAATCCAGTCGAAGGTGTCCGTTATACAGTTCCGGGAACGATTAACGTAGACCGGATGGATGAAAAGCTGACCGTGCGTTTCCGTGTGGGCGGTGTCTATAAGAATTGTTATATCAGCGCATATTTTGATGATGAAAGAGTGATCCACAGAAAACGTCCGGTTGTTGCACCAGGTGAGATGGAAGAGATTAAGCTGACAAAAGAGCAGCTTCTGAAATATCCGGATCTGCAGACTATCACAGTAAAGATTGAGGAGGCGTAGACGATGGAAGAGAGAAAATTGACATGTATCGGCTGTCCGATGGGCTGTCCTCTTACAGTTGTAATGAATGGGGAAGAAGTAGTGAGCGTCACGGGAAATACCTGTAAACGCGGTGATGTATACGCAAGAAAAGAAGTGACGAATCCGACGAGAATCGTAACTTCGACCGTGCGGGTGTCCGGCGGAAGCATCGATATGGTATCGGTGAAGACGAAAGAAGATATCCCGAAGGGCAAGATCTTTGAATGTGTGAAGGCGCTCAAAGGAATTGAAGTTCCGGCTCCGGTTCATATTGGGGATGTGATTCTTGAAAATGTGGCGGACACGGGCGTGGATATTGTTGCGACGAAGAATGTTGAATAAAAGGAAAAGAAGGAGAAGTCCTGTATGGTGACGGAAAGGGTTGCCATATGGGACTTTTTTAATGTAAAAGACTGTGACTTTTGTTTGAAATTATGCAGAATACTTAACAAACTTAAAAAAATTACACATTTTTTGGAAGAAATTTATAAAACCAAAAAATTTTATACATTCACATAAAAAATGAATATAGTGAAAAAACAGGCACCATTCTAAAATATTCACATAACAAAGAATCGTTTGAAATGAACGACAGGAGAATATGAAAGTTTAAGGGAGGAACGAGAAATGAAAAAAGCAAAATGCTTTAGTGACATCCATTACGACATTGGAAAAATTGATGACAAAATGTACTCGTCTTTTACAGAACATCTGGGACGAAGCATTTATACAGGAATCTACGAGCCGGGGCATCCAAATGCAGATGAAGACGGATATCGTAAAGATGTCATGGAATTAGTAAAAGAATTAGGCGTTCCGGTAATTCGTTATCCAGGTGGAAACTTTGTATCATGCTATGACTGGCATGATGGAATTGGACCAAAAGAAAAAAGACCAAAACGTATGGATTATGCATGGTCAAGTATTGAAACAAACCAGTTCGGTATTGATGAATTTTGCCAGTGGGCAGAAAAAGTTGGTATTGAACCGATGATTGCAGTCAACCTTGGAACAGGAAGTATTAAAGATGCCGGCGATCTGGTTGAATATTGCAATCATCCGGGTGGAACCTATTGGAGTGATTTGAGAGCCCAGAACGGACATCCAGAACCATATAATATCAAATATTGGTGCCTTGGGAATGAGATGGAAGGAAGCTGGCAGGCAGGACATTTGTCAGCAGAAGATTATACAAAGAAAGCACTTGAAGCAGCAAAGATCATGAGATGGGTTGATCCTTCTATTAAACTGGTTGCCTGCGGAAGCAGTTATGAAATGTTACCAACCTATATGGAATGGGACAGAACAATGCTGACAGATCTTTATAATCAGGTTGATTATTTATCAACTCATAACTATACAATGAACTCTGGGCAGGGTACAACAAATTATCTTGCTTCCTATAAACAGCTGGATTCTCATATTAAAAACAGCGCAAAAGTTATTGAGTATGTAAAGGCTAAAAATCATTTTGATAAAGATTTAAAGATTTGTCTGGATGAATGGAATGTGTGGAATTTCCAGGACATCAAACTGGATTCTCTGGATGATTTAATGGGACTTACAACGTTCGAGATGACATCAGCTGGAAAATGGGAAATCGCGCCACCGATTCTGCAGGAAAAATACAGTCTGCTGGACGCAGTTGTTGTTGGAGGACTTGGAATTTCATTGCTGAACAATGCAGATACAGTTGAAATTGCCTGCCTGGCACAGCTTATCAATGTGATTGCTCCGATTACAACAATTCCGGGAGGCGGAATTTTCAAACAGGCGATTTATCATCCGTTCCATATGCTCAGCAAATATGGACATGGAACTGTTAAGAAAGCCATTGTGGATGCACCGAAATATCAGTGCGATTTAGGTGAATTAAATGTTGTTGAACCAGCAGTTATCTATAATGAGGAAAATGATGAAGTAAGAATCTTCGTTCTGAACTGCGATCAGGAAGAGGACGTTGAATTTGAAGTTGATTTACAGGGATATGGAGATAAGAAAGTAAAGAAACATCTGGTACTTGCCGGAAATGACTATTCTGTAATGAACACAATTGAACATCCGGATGCAGTTGAAATGGAAGAGAAAGAGGTAACAGCTGCAAATTCTGTGGTATTACCAAAAATGTCATGGAATGTAATTGTTTTAGGATAATAAAAGAAGAAGGAAAGAGGGAGGTGGCAACGAAATGAGCGTGATTTTGGAAGCAAAACATATTTCAAAAAACTTTGGACTTACTCAGGCATTGAAAGACGTTTCTGTAACCATTGATGAAGGAGAAGTTATTGGTCTGATCGGAGAAAATGGTTCCGGAAAGTCAACTCTTTCCTCTATTATTTCCGGAGTTTATCCGCAATCTGAAGGAGAGCTTACTCTGGACGGAAAACCATATAAACCAGCAGACACACTGGATGCACAGAATCATGGAATCAGTATGATTGCCCAGGAAATGGGAACACTTCCGGGAATTAAAGTAGCAGATAATCTTTTTATCGGAAAAGAGCAGTTGTTTACAAAACATGGTGTTGTTGACAGAAAAAAGATGTATCAGGAAGCAAGAAAGGCACTTGAAAAAATCGGAATTGACAATATTCATCCGGAAGATCCGATCATAAAATACAGTCTGGAAGAAAGAAAACTGATTGAAGTTGTAAGAGCATTGTATACGAATCCAAGGATTTTCATCGTTGACGAAACAACAACTGCCTTGTCTCAACGAGGAAGGGATATCATTTACCAGGTTATTAAGAACATGAAGAAGGAAAATAAGACAGTACTGTTTATTTCCCATGACCTGGAAGAACTGATGGAGGTTTGCAGTAAGCTGATTGTTTTGCGAGACGGTGTGTTTGTTGCTGAACTTGAAAAATCTGAGTTTGAAGAGGAAAAGATAAAAGAGTTGATGGTAGGACGTAAACTTACCGGAGATTATTATCGAAGTGATTACGATGGAAGCTATGGGAAAGAGGTTGTGCTTTCGGCAGAAAAACTGTATGTAGGAGATAGCCTCAAAGGTGTCTCACTGGAACTTCATAAAGGAGAAATCCTTGGAATAGGTGGGTTAACAGATTGCGGAATGCATGAACTTGGAAAAGCGTTGTTTGGAAATGTTAAACCATTGTATGGTGAAGTAAAACTTGGAAATGGAAAAAAGATTACATCAGAAAAACAGGCAATCAAGAACAAGATTGGATATGTATCCAAGAACCGAGACCAGGAAGCACTGATCTTATCAGCAAGTATCATGGAAAATACCGTTTTACCATCCTTGTCAATGATCGCAAAAGGTGGTGTAATTACCAAAGGTGCTGAAAAGAAATTTACCGATAAACAGGTAAAAGATATGAGCATTAAATGCAGAGAGATTGGACAAAACGTAGGTGATTTAAGTGGTGGTAATAAACAGAAAGTTGTATTTGGAAAATGGCTTGGTAATGAGTCAGAAATTTATATCTTGGACTGCCCGACACGAGGAATTGATATTGGTGTAAAGGCATTTATGTATCAGCTGATGTACCGCCTGAAAAAAGAAGGAAAATCTATTTTGATGATTTCAGAAGAACTTCCGGAACTGATTGGAATGAGTGATCGTATTCTGATTATGAAAGATGGTCAGATACAAGATTCATTTACCAGGTCAGAAGAGTTAAATGAATCTGTATTAATCAAGAAGATGGTTTAGGAGGGATAAAAGTGAAAGAGAAAGCTAAGGCAAAAGAAATTCTTCAGAAAATAATTCCTTTCCTTGGAATCATTTTAATGATTATCATATTTCAGGTCGGAGGAGAAGGGAAACTGCTGACAAAAGGTAATATTAACAGTATTCTGAATCAGACCGTATATATAGCGATTATGGCATTTGGTGCAATTTTCGTATACTCACATGGCGGAATGGATTTGTCATACGGTGGTGTTATCGGTTTCAGCGTTTTAGTTGCGATTTTAGTTGCGAACACAGGAGTACCGGCAGGAGTAGTATTTATTACAAACATTCTTGCAGCACTGGTATGGTTCGTATTGAACGGAGTTGTTTCCGTATATTTGCAGGTTTCGCCATTTATCACATCACTATGCATCATGTACATGTGTCGTGGAATCTTAAATACGGTATGTGCATCACAGAAATATAGTATTCCGGTTGAACTTTTTGAATTTGATAATCAGAAATTTAAGCTGGGAATGCTGTTAGGCGTCTTTATTATCTGCTATATCTTATTTGAAAAAACAGCAATTGGAAAAGATAATAAAGCAATTGGAGGAAATCCAGCCGCTGCAAAGCAGGCAGGCGTAAACGTTAATAGAACCAGAATGATCGCTTACATTATCAGTGGTATCACGGTAGGTATTGCAGGATTTATCCTTATGGCAAGAGCCGGAAGTGTAAGTACTTCAACTGGTCAGGGAATGGAAATGAACGTTGTCACAGCATTGGTACTTGGAGGTGTGCCATTGTCCGGAGGTTCTAAAGTAAAAATGATCGGAGCTGTGGTCGGAAGCTTTTCTGTTATCCTTTTGAGAAATGGATTGATTATCCTGGGTGTTAACGAACGTGTGGTTGAAGGAATTCAGGGACTGGTACTGTTACTGTTAGTATTCCTTACATATGTAAAGAACAAAGATGGTGTACTGGAGTAACAGATGAAACAAGGAGAAAAGAGGAGGAAAAGAAATGAAAAGAATTAAACGAGCAGTAGCTGTTTTATTAGCAGTTATGATGGTATTCTCTGTAATCGGTTGTGGTGGTTCTTCAGGAAGCAAGAAATCAGACAGCAGTTCAAAAGAGACAAAAGATGCAAAGACAGAGGAAGTCTGGGGAAACAAATCAGGTCAGGATGAAATTTGTGGAGATCCGGATGGTAAATACACAATTGGTGTAGTTATCCATACAACAACAGATTTCCTTTGCGCAAAATACAAAGCATACACAGATTATCTTGGAAAAGCATATGGTGTAAAATTTAACTATTACATTATTGAAAACTTTGCAGATGAAACATATCTTTCTGCAATTGAAAACCTCTGTGCACAGGGTGTTGATGGTATTATCACAACAAACTTCTCAGGAACAGCAGTCCTTCAGGGATTAAAAATTTGTGAAGAAAATGAAGTTTATCTTGGTGTAGGCTGGTCACAGATTGATGAAAGCATCAAAGATCAGGTTTACAAGAGTGATTACTTTGTTGGTGGATCTTATGAAGCAGATTACGATGCAGGATATGAAATTGTAACAAGCCTTATTGATTCAGGATGCAAGAACATTGCAGCAATTGGCTATGAACCTGGAATTACCTGCCATGACAGAAGATGGGAAGGTATGATGAAAGCATTTGAAGATCATCCGGAAGTTAAAAAAGCTGGTGAATACAGAGGCCTTGAATTCACAAAAGCAGTAGAAGATTTCCTTGCAGCAGATGATTCTATCGATGGTATTGCAATTACACTTCTTGGTATTGAATACTGCTCAGAACCAATCAAATCAGCAGGACGTGAAGGTCAGGTTAAGATCGCATTCTGTGACCTTTCAGAAAATTGTCAGGGAAGCCTTGACAATGGTGAAACAGTATGTGCAATCGGTGGACAGTATGCTGATGCAGTATTCCCGTTCGTACTTATCTACAATGCACTGGAAGGAAATGCTCTTGACAAAGTAGAAGTACCGGTTAACTTTATTGTATGTAAATCTGGTCAGGAATTCTCTGATTACATGACATACCTTCATAATGATGGTGTATATGCATGGACAACAGATGAAGTTGATCAGCTGATTAAATCAAAAAATAAAAATGCATCTTCTGATGAGCTGCTTGAAATGGGCAAGAACTACAGTATTGAAGATACAATTGCAAGACATGGAAAATAAATTACTACTTTAACGGATATGGAAAGGGAAGGCGTATGAAAACGAAATCAGATACAGTTAAAAATGTATGCAAAGTCGTTATGCTCCCGGTATTTGTATATCTTCTGTTTTTCATATGCTCCGGCGGAGCATTTGGAAAACCGGCGAGTCTTATTATGAACCTGAAGCAAACGCTGGCCCCTACGCTAATTTCATTCGCAATGTGTTCGAACATGTTGTGTAACAGAATGGATCTTAGTGCAGGTGCGGTTGTAATGCTCTCGGCAATGTTCGGAGCAAAAATGGTATATCTTTACGGAATCGGATTGATACCATTTGCATTGATTGTGGTTGGAGCGGGCATTGTACTTGGAACAATCTCAGGTGTTATGTATATGTTACTGAGAGTTCCGGCAATTGTTACAGCACTTGGTGTTTGCATGGTATATGAGACATTATCCAACCTGGCAAGTATTTCATGGGTAACAGCTATTAACGGAGAAATTACAACACTTGGAAGATTTCCGTATTGTTTGATTATTTTTGCGATCATGTTTGTACTGTTCTACATCATTTTCAACTATACAAAGTTTGGATATAATGTAAGAGCATGTGCAAGTTCACAGAGAATTGCAAAAAATTCAGGTGTCAATACCAAGAAAACAGCATTCCTCTGCTATGTAGTTTCATCATTATTCCTTGGAGTTGCGGCACTTTTGAAGATTTCTATACAGGGATCAATTGATACGCCGATGTACATGTCAAGTACGAATATTATTTTCAACTGCATGCTTGGAATTTATGTTGGACTGGCACTTGAACAGTATTGTAATCTGGTAATCGGAATCTTTATCGGAAACTTTATTTTAAATATGCTGACGACAGGACTTCTCAGCATGGGACTTTCAGCTTCGCTGCAGGATACAGCATCTGGAATCTTCCTTCTGGTTATTATGATCTTTACTTACAACAACCAGAGAGTAATGAACTTTATCAGTGAACGAAAGCTGAAAAAAGAGCTTGTGAGAACAAACGCACAATAAAAAATAATTTAAATGACACCCGGAGTATACGCATCCTGTCAGCTTGCGATACTCCGGGTGTCGCTGTATAATCGGAATAGACAGCATTTGACAGGGCATAATGGGAGGAAGAAAATATGATAAAAGTATTGTTAGTGGATGATGAAAAGCTGGCACTGGAGTATTTGGAGCATATTATTGATTGGGAGTATCATGGATTTGAATTGATCGGGGTAACGACAAATCCAGAACAGGCACTTGCAATTTACAAGACACACAGACCGGATCTGGTGATATCAGATGTAAAGATGCCTGGATTAAATGGATTGGAATTAGGGGATGCAATTCGCGAATATGGTGGAAATACACATATTCTGTTCCTTTCAGCATATAAAAATTTTGATTATGTAAAACAGGCAATCCGGTTAGGAATTGATGATTATATCTTAAAAAGTGATCTGGAGGAAGATGGATTTTTAAGAAAAATACTAAAATTAAAAGAAGAAATTATAAAAGAAAAAGCAAAAAAGCAGTATACAATTACAGCAATTTTAGAGGAATTATTTAGAAAAAATATTTCAGAAGAGGTATATAAAGATATTCTTGATGAAAATGATTATATAGGTTTGCATAAGAAATATTATTATATTATCGTTTCTCAAAGAAAGGTTCCGAAGATTTTAAAGAAATATATTCCACTTGATAACAATCAGATGACATTGGATAATCGGCTCATAAAAAGAGCGTGCGAAAATGTATCTGAAAATACTGGGATTCATGTAGGGGCCAGGTTTCCGGTAAACGAAGATGAATATCTGATTTTGCTTGAATTCGGAAAAGGAATTGTTTCACAAAAAGAAATAAATGACAGAATTTATGATTTTGCAAGAAAGCTGTATGAATATATTAACAGAGAAGAAAAACTGTATCATGTATATTATTGTTTGCATGGAAGTATGGTAAGGCAGTTCCGGTCTAATTTTACAAATTATCAAAGACAACTGGAAAATAATATTTTAAAAAATGAAGTAGAGTTACAGGAGCTGCGTTATGACGGAAAAGAGGAAAATGAGAAGAAACTGTCAGGAATTTCATCAGAAGAAATTTATCAGTCTTTACAACAGGGAAAAACAGAAGAAATTGAAAAAATAGAAAACCGATTGCATGAAACAGAAAAAAAACAGAATGTTACAGAATACTTGGAATATATAGAACATATTTTGGAGGCTCTTAGTTTGTTTGATGGAAAACTGATTGGAGAAACAAGCGGTCAGAGATTTTTGATGACCGAGGGATGCAGTTCTTATGATTTTAGAAAAGTAACAGATCTTCAGGCATATATTGAATACAAGATAGAAGAAATTTGTCGAATGAAAAATGAGAAAGAAAAAATGATTTATTCCGATGTGACAATCAATGCAATGGCTTATATCAATCAGAATTATGGTGATGCAAGTATTACAGCAGCAGAAGTTGCGGAGCATGTTGGTGTGACGTCTTCCTGGTTATCAACGAAATTTAAAACAGAAACTGGAATACGGGTAAATGATTTTATCAATAATGTCAGAATAGAAAATGCAAAGAAAATGTTCCAGGATAAAGAATATATGGTTTATGAAGTATCAGAAAAGACAGGTTTTACTTCCAGTCAGTATTTCAGTAAAATTTTCAAAGAATATACAGGACTGACACCGAACCAATATCGCAGGAAATTATTAGCCGGAGAGTAGAAGAGGTCATGAAATTAAGAAATAAATTGGTTATAGCACAATTATGTGTGTTTTTGGTAATTATGGGAATATTGCTCATGGCATTACCGGAACTGGTATATAGAAATATCAGTGTGAAAGACAGAGAGGATACCATGATTCTGAATGAGCAGATCATGTCTCAGTTAGATCAGAATTTTGAAGAGCTGGTAAGATTTACAAAGATTGTGGCAGAAGAACCAGAACTTATTCAGAAAATAGATCAATATATGTCGGAGCCGAATGAAGCAAATAATGCGAAAATAAGTCTTTTTTTATCCCAGCTTGGTGTAAAAAATAAAATTCAGTCATATGGAATCATCGGGATTTATCTGGATGTCCAAAAGGCGGATAAAATATATGATTTTTCAACAGTAGGATTTTCGAATAAAGTAAAAGAACATATTTGTAGTGAAATAAAAGAATTAGATTTAAAAGGGAAAAAGACAAGTTTTTTGAATCCTTTTGCTTATGACGGGGAATCAGATACAGCATTTGGAAATATATTTAACATGGTTTATGGATATACGATGGAATATATATATCATGGGCAGAAAGGCAATCTTACTGTTATAGCATCTTTTGACCAGTTGTACTATATTGCAAACCAGATGAAAGATTACAGTAACGATTATCTGTTTCTTGATAAAAATAATCAGATTTTACAGCCAAGTGTTAAGGAAACACAAATAGATGTAAACGCAACTCTGAAAAACATGAAGTATGGAAAAAGCTATAAGGAAGGTTATTGGCAGCAGGAAGATGGGATTACTACAGTACGTTTTTCGGAAGAAGATGGGTGGAAGATTATTTGCAGGCAGAGCAGAAAAGATATTCTGGACAATAACCGTTCGCTGATTTTTCTGGTAGAAATACTGATTTTATGTTTTGGGCTTGGAATTGTGTTAGTTATGATCCCGATTGTAAATCATTTTACCGGTCCGCTTACGGATGTATCAAAACAAATGAATGAAATAGCAGAAGGAAATCTGGATGCACGAATTGAGGTGAATTCAACAGATGAAATAGGAGAAGTAGGCGCTTCATTTAATGTTATGGCAAAACGTTTGCAGGAAAATATTGTTGAAATGGTCGAACAGGAAAAGAGAGAGCAGCAACTGAAGTATGGTCTGATGATTTCGCAGGTGGATCCACATTTTATCTATAATACCATGAATATGATTACATATCTGGCACAGAAAAACCGGAATGAAGATGTGATTGCAGTGAATAAAGCTATGATTCAGATTTTAAGGGACAGACTACGTATAGAGGTGGATAATGTTTATGATACAGTAGAGCAGGAAATTAAAGTAGTGAGAGAATATTTACTGATTCAGAAATATCGATATACAGGAATATTTAAAAGTGTTATTGATATTGAAGCGGGGGTTGAGCCATATCTGATTGCAAAAAATATTTTGCAGCCACTTGTAGAGAATGCGTTCTTTCATGGAATTCTATGTAATACGGATGAAGAAGGCGAAGTAATAGACGGATGCATTACGATTCGTATCAGAATGGAAGAAGATGAAGTTGAGATTATTGTAAAAGATAATGGTGCAGGGATGTCTCAGGACAAACTAGATGAATTAAGCAAACCGCAGCGTAAACTGTCAAGTATGGAAAGAGGAGAACATATCGGTATAAAAAATATTAAAGAAAGACTGGACTATATTTATGAAAATAAATACAGATTTCAGATATGGTCAAAAGAGGGCGAAGGTACGATCGTTACGATCCGGATTCCGGCAATTGTATCAAGTGAAACTGAGAAATAAAAGAATGGAAGAGGTTCTATGTAGCAGTAAAAACTGTTATATGGAGCCTTTTTATATAAGTAATGAAGGGAATTTATGTGTCTGAAAGAAGTGGAAAAGGGCCAACATTTTGTGATTTCGTTAAGAAATGGGTATAAACATTTTCTATTTTCGTTAAAAACTAGCGTAAAACATTTCTGTTTTTCGTTAAAAAGCAAGGAAAAACATTTCGTGTTTTCGTGAAAAAATGTATAATAGGAGAATCAAAACATTGCGCAGGAGGACTTTCATGGAACCATTCTATTATACCAAAATGACGAAACAGCAGCAGGCAGCATACCATGTAATCATGCAGGGAGCGAATGCACTTGCGGATGAATTTCAGATACCGCGCATAGAAATTGCGGAGCTTTATGATGTCTTTTTCAGGCTTCGGCTGGATCATCCGGAGATTTTCTGGATGACAGGATATAAGTATAAATACTATCAGGACTCTCCGAATCTGATCTTTGTACCGGAGTATCTGTTTGACAAAAATAAAATCCGGGAGCATCAGAGGGCAATGTCCTCCAGAGTAGAAAAACTTGCGCGGGCGGCAAAAGATTTGTCTGAATGGGAAAAGGAGAAATATATTCATGATTTTATCTGTGATAATGTGACTTATGATAAGCTGAAAAAGGCGTATTCCCATGAGATCATCGGTCCACTTGGACATGGAGTTGGCGTATGTGAAGGAATTGCAAAATCTGTGAAAGTACTCTGTGATGCGCTTGGAATCTGGTGCATGATCGCAGTCTGTGGTAACAATCCGGAAAAAGGGATCAAGTACCGTCATACTTGGAATATCGTAAAAATTGGTGGTACATATTATCATCTGGATGCAACTTTTGACAATACGCTTGGTAAACACAGTGCGGCAGGACAGGAGATCCGCTATGATTATTTCAATCTGGACGACAAGAAGATTTTCCGGGATCATGAACCGCTGATCGCACCGGCACCGGTCTGTACGAATGGGGATCATTTTTATTATCGGGAGAAGAAACTTTCCTTTACAAAAGAAGAAGATGTTTATAAACGGTCGCTGCAGGCGGCTAAGAAGGGCAGGACATTGACCTTTCAGTGGAGAGGTGGCTATCTGACAAGAGAAGTTTTGGAGAAACTTTTGGATCTGCTCCGGAAAGCCGGAGAAGAGAAGCAGAAGGCTGCCAGGATCAGCCTCAACTGGTCGCAGGCAGTGATCCGTGTCAGTTATGTGGAGGACAGAGGACTTGCCTGTGTGGATATGGAAGAGGCAAATGAAGGAGAAAAGGAATAGATGAGTGAACTGGAAATACAGGAAAATATGTCAGCAGAGGAAGCGTTCATGGATACAGAAAATGCATATGAAGAAATTCCGGAGGCCTTCCAGAAACTTGCCCAGTTACTCGGTCAGGATCAGTTTGAAGTTCTGTTTCCAGATAAAGATGCCAAAAACCAGGATGAGATCCGCTTGGTGTATCTGATGAATGATGCAGTGGAAAGCTTTCTGGTTTTTATCGGTGCGAGGATGACCGGACATTATCAGAAGGATTATGAAGGAGAGCTGGACGCAACTTTAAGCCAGGAGGATGGAGAATATGTACTTGTCGTATATCAGGGCGAAACGGTTGTGACTATTTTCTTCCAGGATCTTTCGCTGGAGATGAATCTCTATAATTACGGAGATATAGGACATTTCTGGTTGAAAGGGTATGAGTATCTGCGGATTCTGGAATATCGTCTGGCGATTCTGAGTGATAAATGTGAATATCTTGGAGAAAAGGCAACAAGTGATACAGAACGGAAACTTGCAAAACTGGTACATTTTCCTCCGCTGAACTATACCTGTTATCCGGCAGTTCCGGCAAAATATATTGTCCCGATGGAAGATCCGTGGAATCCGACCGAAGAGGCAATGGATGTAATGGAAGAGCTTGTTAAAGAAGCAGGGGATAAAAGTCTGTTGTGGTGGCTGCAAAGATACCGGAGATATCATGGAAAAAGAATGAGCAGATGGATTGCCCGACTATTACATCGGGAGAAACATGCGGCGGTTGTAGACTTGCTAAATAAAAAACTTGCCAAAGAAGCGGAAAATTATCCACGGAGGGATTTTGGGGAGAAATTTAATCAGAAATATCAGAACATTTTGAAAAAAGCCGAAAAAAGAAAAGCAGAGCTGGAGTCAAATGGACAGAAAGTTACACTTGTACGTGAGGAGCCATTTGCTGCGGCGAGAGATTCGGTAGATTTCAAAGTGTACCTGATGATTTGGAAAGAAAAGCAGGGGGACCGTGTTGCTGAAATAGAAGAATTTTAGCAATGGATGATATGAGAACTTAGAAAATAGAAACAGGTCAACGGAGTGAGACTCAATTGATATTCAAAGAGAGGAACAAATACAAATGATCAACCGAGAAGATATGCTGGAATTGACGCGGCGGATGACGCCTGCAAGAACATCATTCACAAGAATAGCAGGCTGTTATGTAGATGCAGACGGAGATTTTGACGGAAGCTTTAACATCAACTTCCTCAAACTCTCTGCGTCAGAAAAAACAAAAAATCTCGCAATCGCCAAAACGATTCCATTTGCAGAGACAAACACAGAACTGAAAAAATACGAGATCCAGCCGGAAAATCAGAAAGCCGGAAGTATGTGGCAGCTTTTGATGGCGCTCAGAGACTGTGAACTTAAAAACGATGCCCTGATGGATACTCTTTATGATATCATCATGGAAAACATCCGGATCACCACCCCTTACGCGATCTATGTTTTCCATGATAATTACGATATCCCAGCCAAAGCCACCGACAAAGAACGCCTTGGAGAATCCGAAGAGATGTTCCCTTACCTCATCTGCGCCATCTGTCCCCTTGTCGGCGAATACGAACCCGGATCCCCAACATCCGGCTTCCTCTTCCCCGCCTTTACAGACCGCAGCGGTGACCTGAACCACATAAATATCTATGGCATAACTGAAAAGAAACGTGAAGAACTTGGTAGACTTATATCTTTATAATAATGTGTTGTTGGAAATATTTTAAAGATACAAATTTTTAAAAACTAAAACAAATCATTATACTCAAATTTATGAATATGGTTAAAACCCTAGACAAACAAATCACCATCAGCCATGCGCAGCGAGCTGATGTTCCATAAGGGAAAATTTTCAAGTTGCAGGAGTACCAGAAAAAACGGATAAATAAATGAATCGGGTCAGATTCCCTTGAGCACTATGGAGATGAGACTCAGTATATTGTGGAAGCCATTGCTGACACAATATACGCTTTCAGAGACTCATCGGAATGCCCAGTGCGTGGGAAGCATACCCGATTCATTTATTTATCCGTTTTTTCGTCCCCCTCCAACACCTTAAAACCTACCTTATTCATCCATCAGCAAGCTCCGGAACTCCGTAAAGAAACGTCCCTGCTCTTCTTTGGTCATCTTAACCAGCATCTCCAGGCTTTCCATACTGATCCGTCCGGCTGAGAACAGCAGTTCCGTATAATCCCATTTCGTATATCCATACTCTTTTTCCCAGTCGCAGATTTTCTTCATTCCATAATAATAGCAGGTGAAATATCCCGGCGCATTCTGGTGTGCCTGTACCTGGGCGCGGGCAGTTACGCGGTCAAAGCCAAGCTCTTCTTCGTAGATTTTTACAGCATCTTCCAGTGTCACTCCAAAATAATACAGCTGCAGATCAACCAGGATACGGACAGAGGCATGATGACGGCGGAATGCAACGAACAGAGGGAAGAACGGGTCTTCTGCAAAGATAAAGGTAAATGCGCGTTCAGTCCGAATACATGTTCCCTCTTCCAGAGGTACACTTTTTGCTCCTATTTTTACAGTTTCCGGTGTTGGATCGATCGCTGCACGGATAAACTGGACATGATGTCCCGGATAAGTTTCGTGCATGGTATTCATCTTGATCCAGCCATCGGTAATGTTCTGATAATTATACTGATTCAGGAACATCTGGCCGCGGAGCGGTTTGACACGGAAATCACCACCCTCATAACCGCCCCAGGGGTAAGAATCCTTATAGCAAGGCGGAAGAGGAACGCACAGACAGGTTTCATCTTCCGGAAGACGTACATATTCATGAGCGACAGCACGGGTACGTTTCAGATAATTTCTGGCACGTGTATACATTTCCTCGGCACTGTCACAAGGACCGGCATAGCGGAAAAGCACATCGCTGACTTCTTTCATTGTCTTCGGAGTTCCTTCCGGAAGCTCTAATTTGGAGGCGATTTCGAATACTTCAGCACGGGTCTTTTCAATTTCTTCTTTATGCCATGCAAGCAGTTCGTCGAGAGATACACCAAGACGGTTTTTCAGAAGGCTGCGGTAAGCTTCCGGATCCATCTTGATGGTCTTTGAGAGATCATCCTTTAATAATTCTTCAGAGTCAGACTGGCAGTCTGAACCGAGTAAATCTGCCATTTCCTGAAGCTGATCGATAAAAATCCGGAAGGACTGTGATAAAGATGCAATCTGTTCTTCTGTGAAATCCGGGAAATATTCATTTAACAATTTCTGGTCGCGCTGCATATCCAGCCTTGCGCGGGCAAAGGCAGAAGAAAGGGAAGCTTCATTTTCTCCGTATTGTGTATGGATCAGATTAAGGATCAAATCCTGATTTTCATGGAATGCCTGTAATTTTCTGGTCAGGACATCGAGACGTACTTCATTAGAACGCCTGTCACAGCGAGCAATTTCCTGAAGATAATAGACAAAATCCAGGAGAGGTGCTTCCGGATTGTGTTCTTTTTCTTCGATAGTAAATTTGAGAGAATCCAGGAAGTCTTTCAGATGATGCTTCACCAGACGATAGACATTGTCCGGTGCATCCAGGTTTTCAACCTGTGTTTTTAAATCATTCCATTTCTCGCGGACCGACCTGATCTTTTCGGGAGTCGGGAGAAAAAGGATATTTTCAAAAGAACGGTGACTTTCGAGTTGGTCATGTAAAATGGCAAGTTCTCTGTCAAGTTCGCGGTAAGTATTGGTTAAGTCAGTATTTTTCATAAGTAAATAGCGCTCTCCTTTTTTAGAAATTTGTTCTGATTGTATCTTACCGCAAAAAATGTCAAATGAAAAGCAGGACAGATAAAAAGATTCGCGTGTCGACTTATGCCCCTTTCTGTGATATGATAATCAAGAGATTATTATGAGCAGAAAGGGGCATTTTTTCGATGGCAGCAACATCTGAAAATAAGCCAAAACAATATATATCTGTCGGGATCCTGGCACATGTGGATGCTGGAAAGACGACGCTTTCGGAAGGAATCCTTTATCTTACCGGTCAGATCAGGAAGCTTGGAAGAGTTGACCACGGAGATGCGTTTCTGGACACGTATACGCTGGAGAGAAGCCGGGGGATTACCATTTTTTCCAAGCAGGCGAATTTTGCGCTTGGAGACAAGCAGGTGACTCTTCTTGATACACCGGGGCATGTGGACTTTTCAGCAGAAATGGAGCGTACCCTGCAGGTTCTTGATTATGCAATCCTGGTTGTCAGCGGAGCGGACGGTGTGCAGGGACATACACGAACCCTGTGGAATCTTCTTGCAAGGTATCAGGTTCCGACCTTTATTTTCATAAATAAGATGGATCAGGACGGTACGAACAGACAGGACAGACTTGCTGAATTAAAGCGGAAGCTCAGCGGAGAGTGTGTGGACTTTACAGAAGCGGGTGAAGAATTTCTGGAAGAGCTGTCTATGTGCGATGAGACGGTAATGGAAAGCTATCTGGAAAATGGAAAGATCACGACAGGTCAGATTCAGACGCTGATCCGGGAACGAAAGGTATTTCCATGCTATTTCGGTTCTGCACTGAAGCTGGAAGGTGTGCAGGAATTACTGGACGGACTGGAAAAATACATGGACGGACCGGTAAGCGGGACGCATTCTGAAGAAGCTTTTGGAGCGAAGGTATATAAGATATCCAGAGATTCACAGGGCAGCCGCCTGACACATATGAAGATCACAAACGGAGTACTGAAGGTCAAAGAGATCCTGGAATATATGGCAGAGGAAGAACCTTTGCAGGAGAAAGTCAACCAGATCCGGATTTATTCCGGGGACAAGTACGAGATGGTGCAGGAAGCAGAAAAAGGCTGTATCTGTGCTGTGACAGGACTTACCCGGACTTATCCGGGACAGGGGCTTGGGATGCAGCAAAGTTCTTCGGCACCGATACTGGAGCCGGTTCTGAATTACCGGGTGGAGCTGCCGGAAGGCTGTGATGTCCACCGGATGCTGCAGAATTTTAGACAACTGGAGGAAGAAGATCCGATGCTCCGTGTAGTCTGGAATGAAGAGGCAGGAGAGATTCAGGTCCAGCTGATGGGCGAAGTGCAGACGGAGATTCTGCAAAGTCTTGTAAAAGAACGGTTTGATGTGGATATTTCTTTTGGAAGTGGGAATATTGTTTACAAAGAAACGATTAAAAATACAGTTGAAGGAGTAGGGCATTTTGAGCCGCTGCGTCATTATGCAGAAGTGCATCTGATACTGGAACCGGGAGAGCCGGGAAGTGGAATCACGATCGATACGATCTGCAGTGAGGATGTGCTGGACAAGAACTGGCAGCGACTGATCCTGACACATGTGCTGGAAAGAGAGCACCGGGGCGTTCTGACGGGATCGGTGCTTACTGATGTGAAGATCACACTTGCCAGTGGACGTGCACATCTGAAGCATACAGAGGGCGGAGACTTCCGCCAGGCGGTGTATCGTGCGATCCGCCAGGGACTGATGCAGGCAGAGAATGTACTGCTTGAACCGTATTATGCGTTTCGTCTGGAAATTCCGTCAGAGCTGACAGGCCGTGCACTTACGGATATTCAGCGGATGAATGGAGAATTTGACGGACCGGAGACGGAAGATGATATGGCTGTGGTCACCGGAAGTGCACCGGTGTCTGAAATGCAGGATTATCAGAGAGAAGTAACCACATACAGCAGAGGAAGAGGGAAACTGTTCTGTACGCTGAAGGGATATTTTCCATGCCATAACCAGGACGAGGTTGTAGAGGCGATTGGTTACGATCCGGAGCGGGATGTGGAGAATCCGACGGGCTCTGTATTCTGTGCTCATGGAGCAGGATATAATGTACCGTGGCAGGAAGTGCCGGAACATATGCATATTGAGGCACAGCTTCCGAAGATCCTGGAAGAGCGGAAAAGGCTGGCAGGAGAGACAGAAAAAAGTCTGGATGAGACTGTACCGGTAAATTTACGCAAGGAGAAAAGCGGATCAGCTGAAGCAGCAGCCAGAGGCGGCAGGCATTATGCGCGTAATGCCAGAGAAGACAGGGAGCTGGAAGAGATTTTTATCCGGACTTACGGACGGGTAGAGCGAAAAGCCGATCGTCTTCCGAAGACTGTGACTGCAGGGAAAATGCCAAAAGCAAAGAAAGATGAAGAAGGCGTACAGGAATATTTGCTTGTAGATGGTTATAATGTTATTTTCGCATGGGATGATCTGAAAGAACTGGCAAAAGAGAATATTGAAGCAGCAAGAAATAAACTGATGGATGTGCTTTGCAATTATCAGGGGTTCAAGAACTATCCTCTGATCCTGGTATTTGATGCCTACAAGGTTGAAGGCGAAGCAATGGAAATCTTCAAATACCACAACATTCATGTTGTGTATACAAAAGAAGCTGAGACGGCGGATATGTACATCGAAAAGGTAGTACATGAGGTCGGAAGAAAGTATCATGTGACGGTAGTTACATCAGACGGTGTGGAGCAGGTGATCACACAAGGGCAGGGAGGTACGATCATATCTTCCCGGGAGTTCCTGAAAGAGGTGAAGATCGTGAACCGGCAGATTCAGGAAGAATGGGAACTTCACAAAGAGAGTGCGAAAAATTATCTGTTCGATCATATGGACAGGGAGCTTGCCGGTCATATGGAAGAGGTCCGCATGGGCCGGAAAGAATTGGGTGAGAGAGCAAATGATCAATAAAGAGGAATTTCTGAAAACCTGTAATCTGACAGAGGACGACCTTACGGCTGCCCGGATTTCCTGGGAGGAGCTGACAGAGATCTACGAAGATTATATGTCAAAAACGAAATTGTTCCGTCATCTGGGAAAAGAATTTGTAGATGAATATATCTATGATATTGAGCGGGCAGGGATCCATTCCTATCGTTACAGAACCAAGAATCCAATGCACCTTCTGGAAAAGATCATCCGGAAGCGGAAAGAAAATTATGCAAAATTTGAACATATCAATAAATCGAATTACCATAAATACATCACGGATTTGATTGGTATCAGGGTTTTCTTCCTTTACCGGGAGGACTGGATCCATTTTCATAAGTTCATCACTTCGATGTTTGAAAATGATCCGAACAATTATGTAGAGGACAGGCTGCGGGATTTTGATGAGGATCCGGAGCATTGCTATATCGCAGAACGTCCAAAAGTATACAAGCGTTCCGGAGATACGAGGATTTATGACAGTACGCAGATTGAAGTGCGGACAGGCGGGTATTACCGTTCACTGCATTATATCATCAAGTATCACGGATACTATTTGGAAATCCAGGGCAGAACGCTTTTTGAAGAAGGATGGAGCGAGATTGACCATGATATTGTGTATCCGTATTACAAGGACGATGAGATGCTGACGGAGTTTTCCGGACTGCTGAACAGGCTTTCGGGAATGGCAGATGAGATGAGTTCGTATTTCAGAAAGATGAAAGAACTCAGAGAAGAACCGGATAAAAAATAAAGGATCTCTTATAAAAAATTAAAAATATCATATCACGTTATGGGTGGTATCTTTTTGTGAACTATGTGCGGAAAGGTACATTCT
The DNA here is from genome assembly GCF_027674365.1 of Coprococcus sp. AM11-30B. NCBI lineage: Bacteria > Bacillati > Bacillota > Clostridia > Lachnospirales > Lachnospiraceae > Coprococcus > Coprococcus sp. AM11-30B. The sequence continues at coordinate 143,588 of NZ_JAQDVB010000008.1, forward strand.
TTTTTGATATTAAATGATTGGAAATTTGTTTATAATAATGAGAGCGTAGGGATAAAAAGAAAATACTTGCGTATAATTAGCCTAGATTATTCACGGCTATGCCGTGTGAAGTGCGTGTGAAAAAACTTTTGTTTTTTCACACGCACTTTCTTTTTTTGACTTTTTTCAAAATCATCGGATATTTTCTGCTTTTCAAAATGCGATTAGTGAAAATACATAAAAATAAAACTATAAAATTGTTAAAAACGACCAACAAGCACAAAACATGTCCAAATTTGACAGTGAGAAAGGTCTAAAATGACAGAACAAGATTTAAAATTCAAGATAGAATCATATTGCAAACGAAAAAGAAACGTTAAAACAAAGAAAAATAATAAAAAAGCGAAAGGAGAAGCGTATGAAAACGCAATGTCATAATCCATATCTCCCGTTGTGGGAACATATTCCGGATGGGGAACCGCATGTGTTTGAAGACAGATTATATGTATTCGGAAGTCATGATCTGGAGAATGGGAATGAATTTTGTGAGCAGGATTATGTATCATGGTCGGCACCGCTGGATGATCTGTCTGACTGGCGTTATGAAGGTGTGATCTACCGAAAAGATCAGGATCCGTATAACGTAAATGTGCTTCCTTTATATGCGCCGGATGTAGTACAGGGGCGTGATGGAAGATATTACTTATATTATTGCATCAAATTCCAGGATTCCATCAATGTGGCTGTCTGTGATACACCGGCAGGGCAGTATGAATTTTACGGACGTGTCCAGTACAAAGACGGTCAGACGATGATGGAAAATCAGACCTATGATCCATCTGTGATCTGTACAGAGGAAGGAAATTTCCTGTATTTTGGATTTGCACCATGTATGATCAATATCCCGCGTTATAAAGATCAGGATCTGAAAGGCGGAAGTGTACTTCAGTTGGAAGACGATATGATCACCGTAAAAAAAGGACCGCAAGTGATCATTCCGAGTCTGAATTATGGAAAAGGAACTTCATTTGAAGGAAACGAATACTTTGAAGGGCCATCTATTCGAAAAATAAACGGAAAATATTATCTGATCTATTCTTCCGTAAATACGCATCAGCTCTGCTATGCGATCAGTGACAGACCGATGGAAGGATTTGAATTTGGTGGAGTCATCGTAAGCAATGGGGATGTCGGATACAACGGAAGAAAAGAAGAAGACAAACTGATGTCTGTTGGAAATAATCATGGTGGTCTGGTGGAGATAAACGGACAATGGTATATGTTCTATCACCGTCATACTTTCCTGAACCAGTATAACCGACAGGGATGTGCAGAAAAGGTGTATTTTGATGAGAACGGACAGATTCCGCAGGTAACGATTACGACAAGCGGAATGAATCCAGGACCTCTTTCCGGAGATGCATCTTATCCGGCAGTTTATTGTTGTAATCTGACGAATGGACACATGGGAGCATTGTCTTCCATTGGAAGAACCAACCAGGAAGTTGATTTCCCTTATATGACAAGTGTAAATGAAGAACGTTATATCACGAACATTAAAGATGGAACGAGAATTGGATATAAGTATATCAATCTGGAAGAAACCGGAAAAATTGAAGTCGTTTATCAGACAGATGCCCCGGGTGAACTGGAAATTTACACAGAAGAGAATGGAGAAAGAAAGGCAGTTATTTCTTTGAAGCCATGTAAATGGTGGAAAACCGCTGAAACAGAAGTAACATTTACCGAAGAAAAGAAATTGTATCTGGTATACAAAGGGGAAGGAGTACTTTCTCTTTTGACATTAAATCTAAAAGGAAAAAGGAACTAAGGAGGAAGAAACATGAAAAACAGTAAACCAACATGGAAAGAGATTCTTGCATTTGCTGTCGGAGATGGTGGATGCAACCTGGTATGGACAACAATCGGTTCTTACCTGACATTATACTACACAGACAGTGTAGGGCTTGCAGCAGCAGCGATTGGTACGATGATGCTTCTCACAAGACTTCTGGACGGAATTTCAGATCTGATCATGGGAAGCATTATCGACCGTACACATACCAAATGGGGAAAAGCAAGACCGTGGATCTTATGGACTGCAATCCCAATGGGACTTGGACTGGTTCTGATGTTCAGTGTGCCGTCCGGACTGAGCAGCGGAGGAAAGATGGTTTATGCGGTCATTACCTATATCCTGATGGCAGTTGCTATTTATACCGCATGTAACCTGGCATATAATACACTGCTTTCACTGGAAGCACCGGATCCGAAAGACCGTGTAACAATGAGTTCTATCCGTTTCTTTGTTACAATGTCAGTGGTACTTTTCATCAACTACAACTGCAATAACCTGGTAGGAAAATTCGGATGGACCGGAATGGCAGCAATCTTTGGTGTAATTGCTACAATATTGCTTTTGATCACATTTGCAGGAACAAAAGAGCGTACACATGCAGAAGAAAATACTTCTAAGAAACAGGAAAACAAAATCAGTGTCGGAGAATCATTCAAGCTTCTTTTCGAGAACAGATATTTCTGGCTTCTGACGGTTGTATTTGTTATCAACTATACAGTTCTTGGTGTAAATAACGGACTTCGTATTTATTATGCAAGAGATGTCCTTGGAAATGTAGGACTGATGGGAACACTTACATTATGCTTTATTTTACCAAAACTGATCGGTAACCTGATTTACCCTTATATCAATAAAGTACTTGGAAAATGGAAGAGCATGATGATCGGATATGCAATTGAACTTCTTGGTGTACTGATCATGGCATTTACAGGAACTTCATTTACAACAGCAGTCATCGGACTTGTCTGCCTTGGAATCGGTGGAATTCCGCACAATGCAGGACTTTTCGCAATGGTTGCAGACGTTATTGATTATGGCGAGTGGAAGACAGGTGTCCGCCTTGATGGTATGACAAACTCTGTTACATCCTTTGGTATGAAAGTCGGAGCCGGTCTTGGATCCGCAATCGTCGGATGGGGACTTGCATGGGCAGCATACGATGGAAGCCTTACCGCTAAAGGAGTTGGTCAGGCAGCAGTAACCATTTCAGGAATCAAGACTGTATTTACAATGGTTCCGGCAGTTCTGATTGTTATCGGAATGGTTGCACTGTTCTTCTGTAATCTGGATAAGATCTATCCACAGATCGCAAAAGGACTGGAAGAAAAAAGAGCGAACGAAAAATAGAAAATTGTAAAAATTACAGAGGATAGTCGTCAGGATTGGCGGCTATTCTTTGCGTATATATTTCAGTATGGGAGAAAATCCTGTATAATGATTTGTAAGAATGTTTAAGTATATTTTGAGGAGAAATGAACACGGGAGGTCCATATGCCACATTCTATTTATGAGTCAATAACAAATAATCAGAGTTTTCCTGTAAATATATTTGTTGCGCCAATTCAGAGCAGTACCTATCACTGGCATAATGAATATGAAATGATCGGAATATTAAAAGGGAGTATCTGGATGCAGGTGCAGTCGGAGCAGGTCAGATTAAAAAAGGGGGATATCTATCTGGTGAATCCGAATGTGATCCATGCGATAAAAGGAGTAGAAAATGAAGAAAATCTGTGTATGTTCGTGCAGATGAGCCGTGAGCTTTTGGCGTTTGATGAGGAGGACAATAAAGAGGTACGGTTTTATCTTGATAGTACAGACGAGGAAGAGCCGGAAAAAGGATTCGCATATTTTTATAAAAAGATGGCTGAACTGGTATATGAATCTATGCGCGAGGACAGACATCAGGTATTTCGGATAAGGGCACAGGTGTGCACCATGATCGCAGATCTCTTTGATCAGGTTATTTATGATATCAGGTTTAAAGATGCAGCTGCACAGAATGATCAGGAACTGACGGTAAAGGCAATCACGCTTATGGAAGAACATATGGGAGAAGAAAAGGTAATGGATCTGGTATGTAAAAAGATCGGGCTTAGCCGTAAATCCCTGGATCGCAATCTGAAGACAACACTGGATCTGACCGGGAAAGAACTTATGGAAAATCTGCGTATAGAGCAGGCAAAGAATCTTCTGAAGAATACGGATAAAAATATGAATTATATTTTGGATGCATGTGGATTTGGATCGGAAAAAACGTTTTACCGGGTATTCAGGGAAGAAACCGGGTTTACGCCGAAAGCCTTTCGCGAGAAAGGACAGGTGGAAGAATATGATGAGGCACTGAAGGGGTATCTGAATTATGAGACTTCAGAGGTAAAAAGGATTTTGAGGGAGATTCTGAATGGATAAGAAAATGGACTGGAAGGCATACCGGCTGACATATACAAAACAGGCGAAGGATATTTTGAAAACGCTGTCACTGGAAGAAAAAGTTTCTTTGATGAGTGGGTCAGAAATCCGTTCTGAGGTTCGGGGAGCAATTCGGAAAAAATTAAAAGTACATTATAATGAACATCCATATCGTGCAGGTGGTATAAAAGAGAAAGGCATACCGGCAATGCTTTTTGCAGATGGGACGAGAGGTGTTGTATGCGGATGCAAAAAAGCAACATGTTTTCCGGTGGCGTCCATGAGAGGAGCAGCTTTTGACCCGGAGCTGGAAGAAGAGATCGGGCGCGCCATTGCAGAGGAAGTTCTGGACGTTGGTGCAAACTTTTTTGGTGGCGTATGTGTGAACCTGCCCTATCATCCGGGATGGGGACGGGCGCAGGAAGTATATGGAGAAGATCCGTATCTTCTTGGCAGGATGGGAAGTGCACTGGTCCGCGGAGTACAGGAGAATGGCGTGATCGCCTGTGTCAAACATTTTGCCTTTAATTCTATGGAAAATGCAAGATTTAAAGTGTCGATCGAATGTGATAAAAGGACAGAAAGAGAGATTTTTCTCAGCCATTTTAAAAAGTGTATTGATGCCGGAGCAGGTTCTGTGATGAGTGCTTACAATCGGTATCAGGGAGCGATGTGTGGGGAAAATGAATATTTGCTCAGACAAGTGCTTCGGAATGAGTGGGATTTTGACGGATTTACGATCTGTGATTTTGTGTGGGGAGTGAAAGATAACGTTGCATCGGCTTCAAGCGGGCTTGATATAGAGATGCCGATCACACATTTTTATGGAGAAAAGCTTCTGGAAGTAGTAAGAGAAGGAGAAGTTACGGAGCAGACGATTGATGAATCAGCACTCCGGATCATCCGGACTTTACTGGCACATGAACATTTTATAGAAGAACACAAAAAAGAAGGAAGTTGTGATTACAGAAAGCATCAGGAACTTGCCCTGCAGTGTGCAAGAGAGGGAATTACGCTTCTGAAAAATGAAGATCAGTTACTTCCGATAGATTATAAAAAGAGAAAAAAGATCGTAGTTTTGGGAAGTTACGCTGACAGAGAAAATATTGGTGACCGGGGTTCCAGTCAGGTCTATGCACCGTATGTGGTGACAATCCTGCAGGGAATTACGGAATACCCTTCAGAGGCGGAAGTGATCTATTATTCCGGAGAAAGTGCATCCCATTGCAGGCGGCTTGCAAAAGAGGCAGATGTGGTTGTGATTATAGCGGGAAATGATTATCTGGATGAAGGAGAATGTGTGGCAAATGAATCGGCAGATGTGACGGTTCAGAATGAGGGAGGCGACAGGACAGACTGCCTGGGATTAAAAGAAGAACAGCTGAAAATTATTGATGCAGTCGGAAAAGTCCGGCAGGATGCAGTGGTGGTTCTGGTTGGCGGAAGCATGATCCTGATGGATGAGTGGGAAGATCGAGTCGGAGCGATATTGATGGCGTACTATCCGGGAATGGAAGGTGGAAAGGCAGTCGCAGATGTATTATTCGGGAAAACGAATCCGGGTGGAAAACTTCCATTTGTGATTCCGAAGAAAAAAGAAGATCTGCCGGAGATTGACTGGGATGCAGAAGAGTTCCGATACGATTACTATCACGGATATACACTCCTGAATAAAAGCCATGTGAAGCCGCTTTACCCGTTTGGATATGGACTTTCTTATACGACGTTTACGCTTGCCGGCATGAAAGCATGGAGAGATGAAGAAAATCTGTATGCGTCTGTGATCGCGAAAAATACAGGGAAGCGGGAAGGCAGCGAAGTGGTACAGATGTATGTGGGAGCAGCTGATTCCAAAGTAGAAAGACCGGAGTATGTGCTCAAGGATTTCCGGAAAATACGGCTGGATGCCGGAGAAGAAAAAGAAGTGAAACTGGTTTGCCCGATTCGGGAGATGGCATATTTTGATGAGGGTAGAAATGAATTTGTGGCGGAATTTTCAATTCCGTATGAAGTGTATGTGGGAACGAGCAGTTTGAGAGAAGAATTGTGGGTAAGAGAAGTTTGAAAAAGGATGTGAGTGTTATGTGTAATCTGAATCAGGGAATTGTAGATGATACAAAGATAGAGATTATTAAAGAAAATAAGCATGTATTAACATAAGTAGTAGATAAAAGAAGCTGTGTTTGCTCTGCAAAAGAATTATTCGAGAAGGAGGAAGAAAACCATGCGATTTCTTCATTTATCAGACCTGCACCTCGGCAAGCGTGTGAATGAATTTTCCATGCTGGAGGATCAGGCATATATTTTAAAAGAGATACTGAACATTATCGATGAGCAGAAGGTGGAAGCGGTTCTGATCGCGGGCGACATTTACGACAAGGTGATTCCGTCCGCAGAGGCGGTGAGGCTTCTGGATGATTTCCTGACAAGGATCGCCGCGAGAGAGCTTCCGGTGTTTCTGATCAGTGGAAACCATGATTCTGCAGAAAGAATTGCTTTCGGTTCAAGACTGATGAGCAGCAGACAGATCTATCTTTCACCGGTATTTGAGTCGGATGTAGAACCGGTAACGATAAGTGACCGGTACGGTGAGATCAATATTTACATGCTTCCATTTGTGAAGCCGTCTCTGGTAAAAAGAGTGTATCCAGAGGAAGAGATCATCACCTATCAGGATGCTGTAAATGCGGCAGTGCAGCATATGCAGATCGACACAGACAAACGAAATATCCTGCTTGCGCATCAGTTCGTGACCGGTGCAACAAGATGTGATTCAGAAGAACTGTCTGTAGGCGGTGTGGATGATGTGGACGCATCTGTCTTTGACGGGTTTGATTATGTGGCGCTTGGACATCTCCATGGCCCGCAGAAGATCGGGAAAGAGACAGTGCGGTATTCGGGGACGCCGCTCAAATATTCTTTTTCTGAAACCAATCACAAAAAAGCAGCAGTCATCGTTGATGTAGAAGGAAAAGGCAAAATAAATATTCAGCAGATTCCATTTTTGCCGAAACATGATATGCGGGAAGTCAGAGGCACGTATATGGAAGTGACTGCGCTGGATTTTTACAAGGATATGAACACGGACGATTATCTTCATATTACGCTGACTGATGAAGAGGATATCCCGGATGCGATCGGGAAGCTACGATGCATTTATCCGAATATCATGAAGCTGTCTTATGACAATCTGCGGACGAGAGCGGCAGGGACAGTGAGAGGAACGGCAGAAGTAGAGGAGAAATCCCCGATGGAGCTTTTAAGAGAGTTCTATGAGCTTCAGAACAACCAGCCCATGACGGATGAACAGGAAGAGATTGCCAGAGGAATGATGGAAGAAATATGGGAGGTCATTAACAGTTAAAGATAAATTATAAAATCATATAACTAGATATTGAGTTTTATAAGATATTAGACTAGAATATTATTGAAAGGAGTTGATACTTTGAGTAAATATTATTCTATACACGAATTTTCAAAAATTATAGGCGTATCTGCTCAGACATTACGAAATTGGGATGCAAATGGAAAACTTCATCCGCATCATACTACA
>NZ_JAQDVB010000009.1:0-124930 GCF_027674365.1 Coprococcus sp. AM11-30B
TTCAAGGTTCAAGCAGGGGTTAGCATATAGAAAACGCTATGTTTTGACCCCGGCATCATTATATATTATTTTCAGTTTTTTTCAAGTATTTTTTTATATTTACAGTCTTTTTATGTTTCTGCACACTAAGAAAGAATGCGCCGAGGCACGTTCTCGCGCCGAGCGCGTTGCTGAGCGCCAGTGGCGCTCGTTAAGCAACGACCGAAGCGGAGCGTAGACCGCTTGCGACATTCTTCATCTTCGTGCGAGTGCGCATCTCCGGCACACAGTGCCTTTTGTTTCATAGGAAGTTCCTTCGGAATCTCCTATGAAATAAAAAACTGCCGCCAATTACGGCGGCAGCAAAACATTCTTCTATTATCTGTAATTAATTTTCATCAGCAATCTCAATCAGTTTATCCAGCAGTTCAGAATAACTATATCCGTAATCTTCCATCAGCTGTGGATACATGGAAATACTTGTAAATCCCGGAAGAGTATTGATCTCATTCAGATAAATGTTATTGGTCTTCTTATCCAGGAAAAAATCTACACGGCTCAGTCCGTGTCCGTCAATTGCCTTAAAGGCACGAACAGCATACTTACGGATCTTTTCCTGAATCTCTTCATCTACTTTTGCAGGGATACATGTCTTGCTCTCTGCATCTTCATATTTGGATTCAAAGGTATAGAATTCACCGTGTGGCATGATCTGTCCGACTCTGGATACGATAATGTCATCATTTCCAAGAACAGCAGTCTCAAGTTCGATACAATCCACGCACTCTTCTACTACAACATGAGTGTCATACTTTGCTGCCTCTTCCAGCTTCGGAAGTAAATCTTCAACTTTATCACAACGATAACAGCCCACACTGGATCCGGAACGGCTTGCTTTGATAAAGCATGGCATACCAAGTTCTTTCATAATCGAAGCTTCTACTTCTTCTGTTTCTTCCATGTCTTTTTCGACAACGACCAGTCTTCCGTCATTTCGTTTTTTCACATATACGGATTTAACCTGCGGAATTCCTGCACTTTCAAATACTTTCTTTGCAAAAATCTTATCCATACATGCACTGGATGCAAATACACGGCATCCTACATACGGAAGCTGTGCCAGTTCAAATAATCCCTGGATAGTTCCATCTTCTCCGTAAAGTCCGTGAAGTACCGGGAATGCAACATCCTGACTTCTCAGAAGATTGAATACACCTTCTACCACTTCTGCTCCGTCAAGCCAGGTATCTTTTGACAGGTCATTATCTTCCTGCTTTAAGATGTACCATTTCCCATCTTTTGCAATGCCGACAAGTGTAATCTCATATTTATCTTTATCCAGATGCTTCATCACTGAATTACAGGAAATTCGTGAAATTGAATGCTCACTGGACTGTCCGCCACAAACAACAAGTAACTTTTTCTTCATATCAGTTTCCCTCTGTTTCTTATCATATACTCTTCTCCGGTTCTCTCCGGATACTACTTAGAATAATTTACCACGTCCGCCATGCATTTACAATAAAAGTTTGGAATTTCAATAAATTTTTAAGCATTTTCCAGGCTTTCCACAAATGCAAACAGCTCTTCCATCGATCCCTGGTAATCGCTTTCGATTGGAAGATCCTTTTTATTTTCCTTCGTATCTGTAACAAGGAATGTCTTTACGCCGAGTTTCCGAATTGCAAGATCCTCTTCCACGTCATTTCCTACCATCAAACACTCTTCCGGTCTAAGATGAAACTGTTCAAGAATTGTTCGGTAATAGTCCACATTTGGCTTGCAGTAACAATTATCCTCATAAGTTGTGATCAGCTCAAAATCCTCTGCATCCAGTCCCGCCCATTTGATCCGGTTCATCGTTGCCACCTTTGGAAATACCGGATTGGTTGCAAGGTAGGTGCAGATTCCTTTTTCCTTTGCCTTTTTCACAACCTTGTCCGACAGACTGTTTGGCTGCGTCACCGCAATTGCCTGGTTAAATTCATTTGCATAGAAATCAAGGGCAATCCGTTCGGAATTCTCCGAATCCGTCGGAAGCAGTTCGTCCATATACTGCCAGAATGCTTCCCGGTTGGTACAGCTTCCGTCATTATTCACCATCGCTCCATAGCCCTTCCACACGGATGCGATAAATGCTTTCGGATCAAAGGAAATCCCCTCGGATATATATTTTTTTGCCAGAAGCGGCATATAAAAGGTAACAAATTCGTCCTGGTTCATCGGAAGCAGCGTTCCGTCAAGATCAAATAAAATATGTCGAATGTGCATTATTCTTCCTCCAGATTCAGATGATGTAACTTTTTGTAATAAGAGTCCAGCGTATACAAAGCAGCCACCGGATTATTTCCAAGCACCCGATCCTTTACAACCAGCGTTGTACTCGGCGCCTCGGCATATTTGTAAAAGAGGCTGTCATGTCCCACGCAAAGTCCCATCACGATATTGATGTCCGTCTTCTCTTTGTTCAGCATCTGCGCCTGCAGGATTGGGTTACACATATGAACTCCGACCTCCTCGCACCGTTCCGGAATGCCGACCTCGGTCTTTGGAACTTCTCCGATCTTACAGCCCACACCGTACACTTCAAAGCCGTATTCTCTCAAAAGTCCTGCCAGCAGGTGGCTTTCCTTTAAGAGTCCCACACAGCTTGCAATTCCGATCTTCTTGGCACCCAGTTTTTTTGCCCAGCGGATCGTCTCCTCCACACGGGTTGCCTGGCAGTAAAAATCGTGCTCGATCTCGGCACTTGCACGCATGATCTTCAGATCTTTTTCATCTCCCAGATAGGTATCAAACGCCCTCTGCCGGTCTTTCAAGTCCATATTATGTGACACGCAAAATCCCGGATATGGTTTGTTGTTCTCTATATTCTGCTTTGCATTGCATTTCTTAACATTACAGTCTATACATGATAACTTTTTTGTTTCTTCCATGTTTTTGTGCCTCCTCCTGATATACTGATAAGGATAACTGGTATTTTGGGGAAATGCAAGTTAAAATACTTCTGCTTTACCAGTCCCTCTGAAGAAAGACTAACCACCACCGTTATGATAGCACCCATGCTTTGATTATATCAGCCGTGAAATTTCACCACAGTAAATTTATCAGTTGGATTCCAACAAACTCTTATCAATGATCTGGAAATTCGCCCGGTGTATGTACAGCGCTTTCCCATCGATCATCAACTTCGTAAACTTTGGCAGATCATCCGGGATTTCCCAGTACACATCTTCTCCACTATACGCTACGATCGGCTGTCCCAGTTGGGATTTGATAACAACAACTCTGGCTTTTCCAAACATATTTTTATACTTATTCAGGACACCTGCGATCGCAGTATTGTCTGTAATCTTACCGCTTGCATTGCTTTCAATATCCTCCTGCGTAAAATCCACATCCGCTTTCAACGCGTCCTGCGCAAAAATACAGGTATCACCACAACTCTCGATTTCCTTTCCATCGATTGTAATCGTAATGACAGAGGAAAGCTCATATCCCGTGATAACATTACCGTCTGAATCATAGCTTGAAGTTTCCACTGCATTTCCCTGCACATTGATCTTGTCTCCTGTGGTTGTCATTACACGATTCCCGTAATTATCATAGGTCGTGATCGTGTACGAATTCCCCACTAATTTTCCTGTAATATCGTTCAATTTGGAGCTGAGCATACTGCATCCCGCAAGCGCTATAGTCATGACTGCGCATACTACTGCCATTGCAAATCTTTTCTTTTTCATAAATTTTCTCCTTTGTCCTTTCGCAGAATCATCTTTTTGCCATTACCTTACTTTATCTTAAGTATCCCTGTATAATTATGTAAAATGTCGTCCGGCTGCATCGCATCCGATACCATGGCAATCTCAAGCTTATACTCTGTATCCTCATCACCAATTGATCCCTGAACCGGCACATACCGGTCAAAGCAAACATTTTGTTTCTTTTTTGTTGTGACAATTATCGTGACATAATCCTCCGTTGTCTGAAGCTTGTAGTAGATATCTTCTTCCGGGAATGTATCCCTTGCCCGGTCGATCATGTCCGCATAATTGTAATATTCCGATTTGTCACCAAGACCTGTCGTTTTTTCATCGATCGCATTCTGCAGCTTTTCTAAAACTGCTGCTGTCCTTGCCTCATTTTGCCTGCACTCGATCGCTGACGTAATATTCACATACAGTGAAATAACAAGTATAATCCCAGCCATAACCGCTATTGATGTTAGCCAGACCATGGCAAGCTTTGATTTCTTTTTCTTTACTTCCTCTTTTGTGAGATGGATATTCGAAAATTCGTTTACAAAATATATCGGATTTTCATTTCCGTAAGCAATAATCGCATCGACCGTGTCATAACCTCTTTCAACACTGTATTTCTGCCATACACCATATTCTGAGTAAAACTTTTCCAGCCTGTAATAGAACGATAAAAACCATCCTGTATATCGTTTTCTCCGGATAAAAAACGCACAAATCCCGCCAATAAGAATTGCAAAATATCCGACTCCCATTACGCCATAATAAAGACCTTCTATTTTCGATACCTGCTTTTCCGGCAATACCGCAAGTAACTGATATTCCCCATTCTTTTCTTTTTCCCAGTATGTCTGAAACCGACTGCCATAAGAATATTTGATCGGATCCATTCCAAGTTCTGCAAGTGTGTAACTTACATGCTCACCTTTATTCGGATTTTTCAAGCGCAATGACTCGCCATCCTCCTGCACAACTCCAATTACGCTCTTTTTTCCTATGAGAGAATATCCTGTTACACTTTCAAACGGATCATACTGACCGGCTCCGAAAAACCATACCAGTGAAAGGATCATATAAACGACAAAGAGTTTTATGAGTTCTTTCCACACGTTATATTTTAAAGACCTTTCTATGATCTCTTTTTCATGTGCCGGGATTCCGGGCAGTGTGCTGTACCAGGAAGCGAACCGCTCTCTTTTGGTTTCCTCATCCATTGCTTTTCTTAGATTCATTGCTGTTGCAAGCTGCATTTTATTCCCTCTCTGCCATTTTTTAAGCATTTTCCAGCCTTTCAATGAAACAGAGTAATTCTTCCATCGTTCCCTGATAATCACTTTCGATCGGAAGATCTTTTTTATTTTCCATCGTATCCGTCAAAAGAAATGTCTTCACACCAAGTTCTCTAATTGCTAAATCCTCTTCCACGTCATTTCCTACCATTAGACACGTTTCTGGTGTCAAGTCGAATTTCTCAAGTATCGTACGATAATAATCTATATTCGGTTTACAATAGCAGTTGTCTTCATAAGTTGTTATAAGCTCAAAGTCAGCCGCATCCAGTCCTGCCCATCTGGTCCGATTCATCGTCGCTATGCGTGGAAAGACCGGATTCGTTGCAAGATAGGTATGAATTCCTTTTTCTTTTGCTTTTTTCACGATCTTATCAGTCAGTTGATTCGGTTTTGTAACTACAATTGCCTGGTTAAATTCATTTCCATAAAAATCCAAAGCAATTTTCTCAGAATTTTCCTGGTCTGTCGGGAGTAATTCATCCATGTATTTCCAAAATGCTTCTCTATTTGTACAGCTGCCATCATTTTTAACCATTGCTTCATAGCCCTTCCATATGGAAGCAATGAATGCTTTGGGATCAAACTGAATTCCTTCCGATAAATATTTTTTCGCCCAAAGTGGCATATAAAAAGTAACAAATTCTTCCTGGTTCATTGGAAGCAGCGTTCCATCAAGATCAAATAAAATGTGCTGAATCTGCATCTTCTTTTCCTCCTTTGTACATCTTCTTAAGGATAACTTGTATTTTTTTGAAATGCAAGCGTCCTCTGGTATTCTTCGAAAATCAACAAAATCATACGAACTACTTCGTTTTCAAAAAAATCCTTTATATTTTTTGACATCGTTTTATTTTTGTGTTAAAATTCAGATATCAAGACATATACATCATTTAAATTCAATCAGTTATACTTTGTAATTTTTAAGGAGGGATCATACCAATGTTCAATTTTAAATTTTACTAACTAAATATATTGTAGTAGAAAGGAGAATACTTTATGACCATTAAAGCAAAAAAAATTAGTACAATAATATGTTCATTGATAATACTCTTAAGTCTTTATGTTACACCTGTAAGTGCTGCATCAGGAGCTAGAGGTACAATTTGTCCAGGTTGTTCTGGAAATATGTTACCAAGTAGAACTTATGGAACATGGACTCCTTATCAAAAAGCTTGTTCTCACGGCTATACATATGGTACAGATAAAATGGAACAGCGGACCGTTACAACTGTAGTTAAGTGTACTAGATGCGGACTCGCATACCCTCCAACAACTTCAACACAAACACGTTTTGTAAGTTGCCATGGTTATAACTAATATATAAATACTCTCTGGAATAACAAATATATTTATACACATATTTTTATTCGAATACAACGAAGGCGTGATACTATGAAACCTAAACGGCTTGCTCTTCTTCCACTCCTCATCCTTTCAATTGGATTATCCGGATGTACAAAACTAAATAAAGATGTCTCCAAAACACTCTCTATTGTTATAGAACCTGCTTTTAAGGAGCAGGTTCTTGATGCTGTAAAATATGCCACATCCAAAAATAACTCTCTGGAATTTGAAATTAAAATATTATCTCCTGATCCTGATAAAAGATCTGCAGAAATTCAGAAACTCCGTACACAGATCATGTCTGGAAAAGGTCCTGACTTATATCTTGTTAACTGTTCCACCGATGGAGCTGCGCAGATGAACGAACCTCTTTTTGAAAATCCTTATAAGGCAATGCAAAGTGGTGTATTCGCCTCATTGGATAAATATATGAAAAAAGATTCTTATTGGCAAAAGGAAAACTATAATCCGTCTTTTCTTCTCCCCGGTCAATATCAGGAAAGACAATATATTCTTCCTCTTTCCTGCCACTATAATATGTTAATCTCCGATACTGTACTTGATTATACACAGGAAAATGATACCTTAGAAGATTGGATTTCAAATATAAAAAGTTCTTCTGACCACGCTCTGAAAAATACACTATTCGAATTAGATAATATCAGTGGTAACTGGTTTCAACCTGCTGCGGATTACAATTCCGGTCAGATTTTCTTTGATAAGGAAAAGTGGAGTAATTTCGCATTAGAATACTTATTATTTAAACAAGATTATTTAGAAAATGAAAAGACAAATAATACTGATACTAGCTCTTCGCATATTTTAATCTCATCTTTGTATGACATAAACGAACACACAACGCAAATAGACATAATCCCTGATATTCAGGGAAAAAAAATGGCTGCCATTCGTTGCTTTGGTGCTGTAAGTATGGCATCTGATTATAAAGAAGAAGCTTATCACTTCTTAATGTATTTTTTAAATAACGTAATTCAGGAATCAACTAGTACTAATGGAATGTCACTAAGCGCAAATGGTGTCCTTGGAACAGATTATCCGGTACAAGTATCTGCCATCCGTACAAAA
Organism: Coprococcus sp. AM11-30B; assembly: GCF_027674365.1. Classification (NCBI taxonomy): domain Bacteria; kingdom Bacillati; phylum Bacillota; class Clostridia; order Lachnospirales; family Lachnospiraceae; genus Coprococcus; species Coprococcus sp. AM11-30B. The sequence goes on from NZ_JAQDVB010000009.1 coordinate 7,460, forward strand.
CTGTCCTTCTTAGATCAGTCAAAACAGGATTTAGCTATAAAAGCATTTCAGTCCTTAGAAGGAGCATATTTTCCGACAGAAGTTGAACATTTTATTTATGAAGAGATTATAGAAAATAGTAGTTTATTATATGGTCCGCAAACTGATTTTAAAAAGATATGGCAAGATAAGCTTTCGGCTTTAGCAGACAAAGCATGGAATGATTATCATACACAGGTGACAGAATAGTTTTAAGTGAAAGCGAGCGTGATGCAATGAAAAAAAAGAAGAAGGGATTCTTACTGGCTTTCCCTGCAATATCAGGATTTCTTTTCTTTTATCTGATCCCATTTTTGATTGTTTTGTGGTATTCTGTTTCTTTTGGTATCGGAAAACGCGAATTTGTAGGTCTTGATAATTATAAAGAACTATTTAAAAATACAATGTTTTTACTGGCAGTAAAAAACACTTGTAAATATATGCTTGTTACAATACCAGTTACTTTAGGGACAGCTCTCTGTATTTCTGTAATTTTACAACAGATTACGAAAGGTCAGAAAATTTTCCGACTCTCTTTTCTTTATCCAATCATCATGCCAATCGCATCTATAGTTTTAGTCATCCAGTTTTTTTTCAAAAATAATGGTTTTTTGAATCTGATACTAAACTTTTTTTATCTTCCTGAAAAAGACTGGCTTCATACATCAAGCGCTTTTTGGATCATCTGTATTTTATATTTCTGGAAATTTGTTGGATATTATATTTTCATTTATTCTTCCAGACTTCAGATGATTCCGAAAGAATATTATGAATATGCCAGTCTTCACGGAGCCGGAAAATGGCAGAGCTTTTATTATATTACCTGTCCTATATTGTTTCCGGTTATCCTTTTTACATTAATACTCTCCATAATGAATGCGTTTAAATGCTACAGAGAAGCCTTTTTACTTGGCGGAACTCATCCAGACAACAGTATTTATTTTTTACAACATTTTATGAATAATAATTTACAAAATCTGAATTACCAAAAGGTTTCCGCCAGTGCAACTATTATTACCGTATTTATTCTTTTTCTAAGTGGTCTTATCTATATGATATACTATTTTCTAAAGAGGAGGACTGCCGATGCATAAGTACAAACAGTACACCCGGCTCTTTGTTTTTTCGATCATAGCCTTTATTTTTTTATTTCCAATTATCTATCTGATTGTATTTTCAGTTTTTCATTCAGATACCGGATTTTCTCTGATGAATTATTATAAAGTTTTTCTGGCAAAACCTGATTATCTGATAAAATTTTGGAGAAGCCTTGCCATGTGTCTGATGATTGCGGCAGGACAAACCCTTTTTTCCTGTATGTCAGGAACAGCATTTGCAAAATATTCTTTTCCTCTGAAAAAATTCTGGTTTATACTATTTGCGCTATTTATGATTTTACCGATTCAGGTAACACTGCTGCCGAATTATATTTTATTAGAAAAACTAAAACTTTTAAACAGTTGGAAAGCTTTGATAATCCCTGCAATATTTTCACCTTTTGGAACTGTATGGCTTACTTTCGTTTTCCAGGCAATCCCAGATTCTACACTTGATGCCGCAAGAATGGATGGCGTAAATCAGCTACAAATGATTCGCTACATTATAGTTCCAAATTCAAAACCTGCCGTTATCACATTATTTATATTAGTATTTACAGAAAGCTGGAATATGGTTGAACAGCCTATCCTTTTTCTCGAAAAAGAAACCGACTATCCCCTTTCTGTTTTTCTCGCATCACTCAATCAAAATGCTGTTGGAATTCAATCCGTCTGTGGTCTACTATGTTTACTTCCAGTGACATTTTTCTTTTTATATTACAATACAGAATTGACGGATGGACTAAAAGATATTTTATGGAGTTGATAAAATGATGAAAAAGAAAACCTGGAATGCCGGATGTATGATCCTGATTTCTTTAATGATCTGTACGATTTTATCCATCCGTATAGAAAAATGGATGCAGATACCTGTAGAGATTGCAACGATCAGTCAGACAGAAGAAGAAAAGCTTAATTCTACCATCCGTATTCCCAAAAGTTGCTATAATACCGATACAAATATGATTTTTTATCTGGCAGAGCAAGAAGGAGTATTCGGAACAAAATTTCTCGCCTTTTCAAAGGCTGTCGATCCTCTTTCCATAACCGCAGATAGTATTCTTCTTCCGGAAGAAAAAGATGAAAAAGGACAACTTTTGCAGATCATAAAATGGTCTACATATCCATTAAAAGATGGAGATGAAGTCACCATCGATCAGGAAGGGGAACATAAAAAACAGTCTGGTGAAAACAGACGTATTTTAGAAAAGCAAAAATCTTTTTTCTTTTTGTTTGGAATAACCGTCCTGATTTTAATTTTTATCTTTGCTTTTGGAATTAAAGATTTGTATAAGTTTCCTGCCGGAGATTATAGAAAATGTGTCAGAGGAATGCTACTCATTCTGATTGGATTTGGTATCTTATGGAAAATTACTGCACTTGTGAATATTCCGCGAGAATATCTGCCTCCGGAATGTATATTGGATCTGGGATTTTATTTACATTAATCTATAAAACGGATAAAGTCAAACTGCTATATGAAAAAGTTTTAAATCGCAATAGCAGTTTGACTTTCTTCTTTTTATCCTATCAATACTTTTTTTCCTTCAAATGCAAAACCATAATGATGAATCTCTTCTTTTTTTAGACCTCTGTCATATAGTTCTGCATCATAACATTTTTCTTTAATCTGTGTCAGTGCCGTCTGCACAGTGTCTTCCAACGATTCTTCTCTTTTTATATTTCTCACTTTAAATTCCATAATAATCGCCGGATACTTTTTTGTTTCTTTTATTTTAGGAATCATCATCACGTCATAACGTCCAAAACCACTTTCTCTGTTCGACCGAATCTCATAGATATCAGTCTGATCCGCAATGAGTCCCAGAACAAATCCATGATAAAATCGTTCCGGTTCATTTTGTCCTACATCAAAATAACTGAATGTTGTCATTATAATCTGATTCATATAATAGTTCATAGCATCTATATCATCACTTAATAATGCCTTCATGAACTGATTATAATTGTCAAGCTGCTCAAATACGATTTGTTCATCAAAATTAACTACGATTTCTTTTCCCTGCAGCAATTCTTCCATCTTTTCTTTGATGTCTGTGGAAGCTTTTCGAATCAGTTCATCAATCATACTATTTGAACTGGTATCTGCCCAATAAGGACGGACCTGTTTTTTATCTAAAAAATTAGTAATTGACCAAGGATTATAGATATCATGCGTATTTCCAAATACAAAACCATCATACCAGGACTTTACAAGCTTTTTCTGATTGTTCATCCCACGCTCTTCTAACGCCTGAAATACTTCTTCTTCCGAAAATCCGAAACAGGTTTCATACTCCGTTGATGTCGTTGTTACAACGTTAAGATTATTTAAATCTGAAAATACAGATTCTTTCGACACGCGTGTAATCCCTGTCATCATTGCTCTTTCCAAATATGGATTTGTCTTAAACGTTGCATTAAATAAACTTCTGATAAATGCTGTAAATTCTTTCCAATATCCATAGAGATAAGCTTCCTGCATCGGGGTATCATATTCATCCAGCAAAATAATAACTTTCTTTTTATAATACCGGCTCAGGCAATTTGCCAGATTTTTTACCGCATTACAGATTGTATCATTTGCCACCTGTTTTTTGATTCCTGGATTTTTTGCATAATAATCTAACTCTTCAAAGCATTTCCTCTCACCATCCGTAAGTTCATTACTTTCAAGCAGATACCTATGTTCTGAATAGGCTTCATTGATCGCCATGATAATCCCATCTCTGGCATCTTCATAATTACTGCCTTTAATTGCGGCAAAACTCAGAAAAATTACCGGATAGGTTCCTTGCATTTTACGATACTTTTCCTTTTTCCAGACTGCCAATCCTTTAAAAAGGTCTTCCCGTCCTGTAAATTGATTGGAAAAGAAACAATTCAGCATACTCATATTCAATGTTTTTCCAAATCTACGCGGTCTGGTGATCAAAGTAATTTCATCTTTTGATTCCCACCACTTACAGATCAGATCTGTTTTATCAATATAAAAACAATCATTCTCCCGAAGAGATACAAAATTCTGTTTTCCGATACTGATTACTTTTTGCATGAAAGATTTCCTCCCTTCCTGAATATCTATGGGTTATTATATCCTATTTGTTTCTTATCTTTCAACCGCTTATTTGTGTTAAATTTCTTTTCCTTCTGTGATGGTAAAATAGGTAAACTTTTTATGATCCATTTGAATTTTTATTGTGATGGAATGATTCTTTGATTTTTCTTCTTTTATCAATTCTAAGTCTACTTTTACAAAGTAACTATTAGATTCTTTTGTTATGTTAATGTCTATTAAATTGTAGGAATCGTATTGTTGCAGAATTTTTACTGGTAAATAATAAAATGTCTTTAAGAAAGATTGGAATGCCGCTTCTGTTATGAAGTATTTTTGCAAAGGCTGAGATAAGGATTGATTATCACTTCCGGTTTCCAGAATTTTTTTGTATTCTGTCTCTGCCCTGGAATCGTCATTTAGCCATTCATATATGAAAGTAGTAATTACTTCTTTGTCCGGCTGATATTTCTGCAACGATATTATGATTATCGCACAGAGAACAATAATAGTACCAATGGAACTGGATAATCTTTTTTTCATAGGCATTATTTTAAACCTCCTTTGTTCTTTATAAATATCATATATATGATTTTTATTGATGGCAATATTTTTTACAGTTTTTCATATTTATTTTTTGCTTCATTGATACACATTTTTACATGTGTTATACTGAAAAAAATGATTGCAAAACTTAAAAGCCGAAAATGAATCAACGAAATAAGGAACTATTATTGATCTAGATACTATAAAACTCAAAAACAAGTCAACAGAATAAGAATATTTTATTGACTTAGATACTGTAAAATTCAAAGCTAATCAACGAAATATGCAGATATAGTTGATTTAGAATTTCAGAAATTAAAAACAGATCAACAAATTCGTTTAATCTGGTTGATTGAAAATTACAGAAATCATAAATAAATCAACAAATTCGGCGTTGCTAGAGATGTTGGAAAATAATTGAATTAAATTTAGGGAACGCAAGACAAGGCGCGGGAAGCGGAGCTGAAGCTCCTGTTCCGCTGGAGATTGATTAGTTTGTGGAATGATGCACTCTACTCTTTTGCCCCGACACATACGCTGTGCTGCATTCGGCTAATGCTGTCGCATCAACCGAATGAGAGCTGGCGCTCTATATAAAAATAAAAAGATGCCAAAAATCATGCTCGCATGATTTTTGGCATCTTTCCATTTTTATGCACAGCTTGTAACGTTTTCAAACTGCGAATTATACAATTCCGCATAAAACCCATTCTTCTCAAGTAGTTCTTCATGGTTCCCCTGTTCGATAATATCGCCGTCTTTCATTACCAGTATAAGATCTGCATCTCTGATGGTTGAAAGTCGGTGGGCGATTACGAAGCTGGTTCTGCCTTTCATGAGGTTATCCATGGCTTTCTGGATCTGGACTTCGGTTCTGGTGTCTACGGAGCTGGTGGCTTCGTCTAGGATCAGAATCTTTGGATCAGCCAGGATGGCTCTGGCGATCGTGAGGAGCTGTTTCTGACCCTGGGATACGTTGCTGGCTTCTTCGTTGAGAATCATGTTGTATCCGCTTGGAAGAGTCTGGACGAAACGATGTACGTGGGCAGCTTTGGCTGCTGCTACGACTTCTTCGTGAGTGGCATCGAGTTTGCCGTATTTGATGTTATCTTCGATGCTTCCGCTGAACAGCCAGGTATCCTGAAGTACCATTCCAAACATCTGTCTGAGTTCGCTCCGGTTGAAGTCTTTGATGTTGTGTCCATCGATCTTGATTGCCCCGCTGTTGACATCATAGAAACGCATCAGCAGTTTGATCATGGTTGTCTTTCCGGCTCCGGTCGGTCCTACGATGGCGATCTTCTGACCTTCTTTTACTTTTGCAGAGAAATCATTGATGATGATATGCTCCGGATTGTAGCCGAAGTGTACGTGTTCAAATTCTACATTTCCCTGTAATCCTTCTACGGATACTGGATTTTCGGCGAACTGATCTTCTTCTTTTTCATCGAGGAATTCAAATACTCGTTCGGATGCAGCGGCTGTGGACTGAAGCATATTTGCTACCTGGGCAACCTGCTGGATCGGCTGTGTAAAGGATCTTACATACTGGATGAAGGACTGGATATCTCCAACTTCGATGGTCTGTTTGATTGCAAGGTAACCACCTAAGATAGAAACTCCTACATATCCAAGGTTTCCGACAAACTGCATGATTGGCATCATCATTCCGGAAAGGAACTGTGATTTCCATGCAGAACGGAACAGGATATCATTAGTCTCATCAAATTCTCGGATCACATCTTCTTCTTTATTGAATGCTTTGACAATATTATGTCCGCCATATACTTCTTCTACCTGACCATTGATATGTCCCAGATATTCCTGCTGGCTTTTGAAGTATTTCTGTGAGTGTTTTACGATTACAGAAATCAGTACCATAGATACCGGCAGGATCAGAAGTGCGATCACGGTCATCAGCGGACTGATACTGAGCATCATGATCAGTACACCGATGATTGTTGTCACGGATGTGATCATCTGGGTTGCACTCTGGTTCAGGCTCTGGCTCAGAGTATCTACGTCATTGGTTACTCTGGAAAGTACCTCACCGTGTGTAGTCGTATCAAAATAATTCATCGGCATACGGTTGATCTTTTCAGAAATTTCTTTTCGCATGCGATAGGTCAGCTTCTGTGATACGCCTGTCATGATATATCCCTGGATAAAGGAGAAACATGCGCTGATCACGTACAGACACAATAAAGTTAACAGGATTTTACCAATCTTTGTAAAATCAATTCCGCTGCCTCCGGATACTTTTCCGACCAGACCTTTGAAAATTTCGGTCGTCGCTTTTCCGAGAACCTTTGGTCCAATAATATTGAAAACCGTACTTCCGATTGCAAATATCATAACAAAGAAAATACCGATTTTATATTCACTAAGGTAAGTAAAAAGTTTCTTCATGGTACCTTTGAAGTCTTTTGCCTTCTCGCCGGTTCCCATTCTTCCATGTCCACCGCCCATAGGTCCTCTTCTTCTTGGCTGATTACTCATACTATGCTTCCTCCTTTCCGTCAGTCTCATCATTCAAGTCTCTTGCCAGCTCTGTTTCTGAAAGCTGGGATGAAGCAATCTGATAATAAGCCTCACAGGATTTCAGAAGTTCTTTATGCGTTCCGATTCCTGCAACTTCTCCATCATCCAGGACAATAATCTGCTCTGCATGCAAGATCGTACTGATTCTCTGTGCTACGATGATCACTGTACTGTCCTGTGTATTTTCTTTCAGCGCCGCACGAAGTGCCACGTCCGTCTTATAATCCAGTGCTGAAAAACTGTCGTCAAAAATATAAACCTTCGGATTTTTTGCGATCGCACGTGCAATGGACAGACGCTGCTTCTGACCTCCGGATACATTGGATCCTCCTTGCGCGATCGGGCTGTTATATTTCTTATGTTTTTCTTCGATAAATTCGGTTGCCTGTGCAATTTCCGCTGCTTTCTTCATCTCAGCTTCGGAACCATCCGGATTGCCGTACAGAATATTGGACTCAATTGTTCCTGAGAAAAGTACACCTTTCTGTGGAACGTATCCAAGCTCATCCCGCAGATCATGCTGGGAAATGGTGCGGATATCTTTTCCATCCAATGTGATCGTACCTTCTGTTACATCGTAGAATCTTGGAATCAGGTTGATCATCGTAGATTTACCACTACCGGTACTTCCGATGATCGCCGTTGTCTGTCCCGGTTTTGCTGTAAAGCTGATATCATGAAGTACGTCCTCTTCTGCTCCAGGATAACGGAAGGATACGTGGTCAAATTTTACTTCGCCTTTTCTGGATTCTTCCAGTTTTTCCGGTGTTTTCGGATCTTCGATCGCTGTCCTGCTTGTCAGGATCTCATCCACACGTTCTGCTGCAACGGCTGCTCTTGGAAGCATAATGGAAACCATGCAGATCATAAGGAAGGACATGATGATCTGCATTGTATACTGGATAAATGCCATCATATCACCAACCTGCATCTGCCCGTCACTGACACCATGTGCGCCGCTCCATACAATCAGTATGGTAATTCCGTTCATGATCAGCATCATCATCGGCATCATAAATGTCATGGCACGGTTTACAAATAAGTTGGTTCTTGTCAGATCTCTGTTCGCTTTATCAAATCGTTCTTCTTCATGCTTTTCCGTACTGAATGCACGGATAACCGGAAGTCCGGTAAGGATCTCACGAGTAACAAGGTTCAGTCTGTCAACCAGGTTCTGCAGAATCTTGAATTTTGGTATTGCTACAATAAATAATACAGCAACAACCATCACGATCAGGATTACCCCAAGTACGATGATCCATGACATGCTGACATTCGTATGAAGAACCTTGAAAACTCCTCCGATTGCCATGATCGGTGCATACATAACCATTCTCAGAAGCATAACTGCAAGCATCTGGATCTGCTGGATATCATTGGTACTTCTTGTGATCAGGGATGCGGTTGAAAAATGGTCAAATTCTGCATTGGAAAATCCAACAACTTTTTTAAATACCTTTCCTCTCAGATCACGTCCCGTACTTGCTGCCACTCTGGAAGCAAGAAGTCCTACGGTAACACTTGCGAGCATTCCAAGAAATGCAAGTGCAAGCATCTTACCGCCAGTTGTTAAAATATATCTGTTCTGGATCTTATCTGTATTCACGCCCAGAACACTGTAGGTTTCTTTAATATATGAAGTTGCTGACTGTTCCAGCATAGTATCCGGCATATCGTCCATTTTTTCTGATATTTTATCAATAACGTCTGCTCTCTGTTCATCCGGTATCATGTTCAGGATCTCAAAAATATCTGCATTTTCGATCTTTTTCACCTGTTCATCAATGTTTTTCTGCATTTCATCCTGCTGTTTCTTGGCAAGCTCCGGATTTGCCGCAAGTGCTGCTTTCTGCTCATCTGTCATCTGGGACTGCATACTCTCTGCCTGTTTCTCAGCCTGTTCCTTTATAGAAGAAATCATATTCTCTTTCATGGATTCTTCCATCTTCTTTGTTGTATCACTTCCAGATTCAAATCCATAAGTCAGAAGCATCGGCTTTCCAAGGATGTCAAATACCTTTCCTGACTTTTCTTCATCTTTTTTCACGGAATCCTTCAGAACATAAATTGCTCCATCATACTTATAATCCGAATCGGATTCCTTTTTCTCATATGCATCCAGCACTGTCTGCTGGTCTTCTTCTGCCACAAAAAGCAACAGCTTATTCATCTCTTCCTCTGCGATTGCATCCGGAATCTTCTCATCAATTCCTCCTTGCTGGATTCCGACATTGACAATGTCTGAAGTATAAGAAGGCAATGACAGATCGCAGTACGCCTGAACGATCAGGATAACAACAATCGCTACTATAGTTGCTGCATAAGGCTTCAAATGTTTGAATAACTTTCTCATATAGCAATTATTTCCTTTCTTAGTAACTATTTTTATTCCTCAAATGGGTTTTTACATGGCATATCACGGAATTCTTTTTCCTGGAAAAGATTGTCACTCATCTGTAAAAGCAGTCTTCTGCACAGTATTTTCTCTTCTGTGCTCATATTCTTCAGGAGTGTATCTTCCGTGCTTCGGAGAATCTCATGCATGTTGCCAAGAATCTTCTCTCCACGTTCTGTCAGATGGATCCTTGTCATCCGCTGGTCTTTTTCGTCCTGCTCTTTTCTAATATATCCGAGCTTTTCCAGTTTCTGAACTGCTACATTCACCGATGGCGGCGTAATATGAATATGATCTGCAAGCTCTCTCTGTGACATCGGTCCTACCATCTGCAATATTGCAAGAATTCCTGCCTGTCCGGCTTTCAGCTCTGTATCCTTCATCTGGTTCGTCACATACCATTTATACATATGTCCGACCTGTGCAAGAAGAAGTTGTACCGGCATATTCTCCCTGGTAAAATCCCCACACTCAAATTTATCCGACTTCACCCTTTCACCTCCCGCAATTTAATTAGATGTCTATTCATTAGAAGTCTAATCGTTATTTTATGCGTATCACACATATAAGTCAACATTTATTCTCAATAATTTATATTTTTATAATATTTTTCACAAACAAATAATTAAATGCCTAATTATTATTTTCTCATATTAAAACACCACGAAAATCAAAAAAGGACTCTTCTGCTATTTTCTGTGCAAAAAAGTCCTTATCATTTACCATATCTGCCTTACCTGTAAAGCTTTATTCAATTTTTCACAAATTACATATCTTGCAGGAATGCCTTCACATTTTCCTCTTTTGTCGCCCAGGAAGTGCATAATCGGATCACACTATGGGTCTCATCGTACCTTTCCTGATAAGTTACGCCATATTTTTGACGGATTTCCTGCAATTTGGCATCTTCCACAATAATGAACTGCTGGTTGGTATTGCTGTCCATGAAGAATTCATATCCTTTTTCCTTCAGTCCGTCTTTCAAAAGCATTGCCATATCAATCGCATGTTTGGAGATTTCAAAATAAAGACCATCTTTAAAAAGCTCCAGGAACTGAACGCCAAGCAGTCTTCCTTTTGCAAGCATTCCACCTTTCTGTTTAATGCAGTAACGAAAATCTTGCTTTAGACATGGATTTGTGATTACCACAGCTTCTCCGAACAATGCACCGACCTTTGTTCCTCCAATATAGAATACATCACAACACTTTACAATATCCGGAAGTGTCACATCGGTTCCCGGTGCCATCAGCCCATAACCCATTCTTGCCCCATCCAGGAAAAGATAAAGTCCACATTCCTTACAAATAGAAGAAATATCTTCAAGCTCTGCTTTTGTATACAATGTTCCTACCTCTGTCGGATGTGAAATATAAACCATCTTTGGCTGTACAATATGTTCACGAGACTCATCACTCCAGTGCAGGTCGTAATATTCCTTGATCTGCTGTCCTGTGATTTTCCCTTCCTTTGAAGGAAGTGCCAGAACTTTGTGTCCGGTCGCTTCTACAGCTCCTGTCTCATGGACATTGATATGTCCGCTATCTGCACAGATCACTCCCTGAAATGGACGCAGAATAGAAGAAATTACTGTAAAATTCGTCTGGGTTCCTCCCACCAGAAAATGAACATCTGCCTCCGGTGCTTCACACACCTTCTTAATTGCTTCTCTCGATTCTTCACAGTAAGGATCTTCCCCATATCCTACTGTCTGCTCCATATTGGTCTCGGCAAGCTTCTCGATAATTCTCGGATGTGCCCCTTCTGTGTAATCGCTAGTAAACAAAATCATTTCAACATACCCTCTACTTTCTCTTTTAATTCTTTTGTAGCCTGCTCAATATCCGGCTGTCCGAAAACTGCACTGATCACGGCAACTCCGCAGATTCCGTTTCCGGCAAGCTCTGTCACATTCTCTTCCGTGATTCCCCCAATTGCCACAACCGGAATGTCCACCGTCTCGCAGATTTCCTTTAAAACCTTATGATCCAGCTTTGTTGCATCTGCCTTTGATGTCGTGCCAAAGACTGCACCGACTCCCAGATAATCGGCTCCATGTGCCTGCGCCTTTAGCGCCTGCTCCACCGTCTTTGCCGTAACACCGATGATCTTATCCTCACCCAGTGTTTTCCGCACATCAAGAGCTTCCATATCGCTCTGCCCCACATGCACACCATCGGCATCTACCTTCTTTGCAATCTCTACATTGTCATTGATCACAAATGGTACATGGTAGGATTTACAGAGTCTGGCAATCTCTTTTGCTTCTGCCAGAAACTCTTCCTCACCCAGATTTTTTTCCCTGAGCTGGATAAATGTAGCCCCACCTTTCAGCGCTTTTTCCACCTGGCTGTACAGGCTTTCTCCATTCAGCCAGTGACGGTCTGTTACCGCATACAGAACCATATCTTTCTTATCTAATCTCATATTTTGCACCTTCTTCCAATTCTTTTCCTTCCATATTATAAATCGCATCAATGATCCGATTACGGTAGGTTGCGTTTCCATCTCCCGGCTGCATATATTTCCAGCCAGTCTCACCGGCAAGCCCCATGGCACAGACCGCTGCTGCCGCTGCTTCCAGATTGTTCTCCGGATTCGCCGCAAGGAATGCCGTCATCATCCCGGAAAGCTGACACCCGGTTCCGGTGATCCGTCCCATCTCCGGACGACCGTTCCGGATCACAAAGCACCTCTTTGCATCACTTACAAGGTCTATTCCTCCAGTCACAGCAATCACGGAACCTGTCCTTCTGGAAAAATCCTTTATAAACGGAATCATTTTCTCCAGATTCTGCTCCGTCAGTGTATCTGCCTCGTCTGCATCCACACCACTCGTTGTACCATGTCCTGCTGCTAAGGTCTTGATCTCAGAAATATTTCCTCGGATCACATCAAACTGAATATCACGTATCAGATTCAGTGCCGCCTCTGTCCGGAAGGTACTTGAGCCAGCTCCGACCGGATCCAACAACACTTTATGATGCAGTTCGTTGGATTTTTTCCCGGCTTTTTGCATACTTTCAATCTTGCGCGGATTTAACATTCCCATATTGATATTCAGCCCCTGACAGATGGATGTGATTTCTTCAATATCAGTCGGCTCATCTGACATAATCGGACTTGCACCGCAGGCAAGAACCATATTTGCCACATCATTGATCGTCACATAATTGGTGATATTGTGTATCAGTGGTGCTTTTTTTCGTACTTCATCCAGATAGTTTCCAAGCATTCTTTTCCTCCGGTAAATCATATTATTTCTTATATCTTTAAAATTGTCTCTATAATTATAAAAAGACAGATATATGTCTGCCTTTCTTCTTTTCACTATTTCTTATTATACTCTTGATTTTCTGAAATGCAATCTGCATTTACCTGAAACATATGTCATTTCCATTCTCGTGTTACTGTATCCGGCAGATCTATAAAAGACTTCTCCAGATAACAACCGGGGCAGATGCTTTTTCACATCCGCCCCGGCTTCTTATTCACATGTTCACATGGATTTCAATATTCTATTTGCTTTCTGCTGCTTTCTTGCTCATCTCCGGTTTTACAATGAAGATTACCAGAAGAAGTCCAATCAGAGTAACGACTGCTGCTGTCCAGAATACAGATTTTACACCATTCTGGATCAGTGCTACATTGGTCGGATCAGCTGATGTACTTGCATTATATGCGACTGCAAATACCGCAACTGCAATTGTTCCTGAAAGTGAATTTGCAAAATTAACCAGAGAAGTTCCGATTCCCATGTCCTCCGGTGCCAGCATTGCCTGTGCTGTCGGCGTAATGGATACGGCACGGAAACTTTCGGCAATACCTGTAACTGCAAGTGCTACAAAATAAATCATAATCGAAGCACCTGAATTTGTTACCAAAGCCATCACTGCCATCGGGATTAACGCCAGACTTGTGCCGATTACCATTGCCTTCCATGCATTGGCTGCTTTCTTTCCTACCCATGCACCTGCAATGGTCGGAAGAATAATTGTAATAAGTGTACGAGGCATCTGCAGTGCACCTGCTGCACTCGTGGATGCTCCCATAACCTGCATGGCACCGATCGGTGCATAATAGTTCATGGCATTCTGATAGAAATAGCAGATAAATCCTACAATAAGGAGTACTGTGTAGTTTTTATTTTTAAATAATTTCATTGGAATCAACGGCTCTGCAGCTTTATTTTCAATCTTAACAAGTGCAATAAGAGCAATGATACCAATTACAAGACCTGCAAGAATCATTGGATTTGTCCATCCCATAGAAGATCCAAAGTTCAGTGCAAGAAGAATTCCACAAAGTGATACGATAAGTGCGATCATACCCGGAACATCAATCGTAACTTTTCCTTCACGTTTCTGATTTGGCATATTCATTCCGATCAGTACAATACCAAGAATAAGCGGAACTGCCGGCATAAGGATTGCTACAGTCAATAATCCCATATCTGTTAAAATACCAGCGATAATACTTCCTCCAAAACCACCAACAGCGATTGCAGTTGCAAGCATACCCATGGCCTTTGGTACATCTTTTCTTTCATTGATAAGACCTGCGATAATGTATGGTGCTGCTGTAAATGCGCCCTGTGCAAGGCTGACAATCAGTCTGAGGATCATCAGTGGAATCAGAGATCTCACAAATGCAAATGCAAAACCTGCAAGTGCACAGATAATTCCAGGAATCACTACAATGTTTCTTCGCCCAATAAGGTCACCTAATTTTCCTCCGATCGGAGTCATAATCGATACACCGATCGCACCTACGATAGAGAAGAGTCCTACATATCCCATCGCATCAACTTTTTCAAGGATAGGTGCTGTTAACGTTGCAAATACCAGTCCATACATTGCTACGGAAAGCATCATGCAGATACATCCGATCTGAACCAAGTTTTTTTTTGCCTTCGGAAGCGGAATCGCAACCTGTGGCTGTGCCTGCTGTTCTTTACTCATATTCTTTTCCTCCTGTTCCTAAAGAAACCTTTACTCTCTATTTGTTATTTTTAAGCCACTGTGAAGCGCAATGTGCAAGACAAGCTGCTCCAATCGGGCAAACATCCTCATTAAACTGTGCTTTCGGATGATGTGCCGGATACTGTCCTCTTTCATCCAGATATCCTGCTGACAGATACATAAATGTACTTGGAACCTTTTCAGCGATCACTGCAAAATCTTCAGAAGCACTTGCAGAAATTCCCGGATATGGTGTGAGTCCCGGAATTCCAAGCTCCTGCATATATCCAACCACTTCGTCGGTAAGCTTCGGATTGCAGATCAGCGGAGGAACTTCTGAGATCATCTCAATATCAACGGTTCCGTTATATACAGCTGCTGTCTTTTCAGCGACTTCTTTCATTCTGCGGACCAGAAGTTCTCTTGCTTCCGGCTTGTTGGTACGGATCGTTCCCTGGAGAACAGCGGTCTCAGGAATGATGTTTGCTGCAGTTCCGCCTGCAAACTGTCCGATTGTAAGTACACAAGAATGTGTCGGATCACTTTCTCTTGCGATCAGTTCCTGCAATGCAAGATGGATATGAACTCCGATGTTGATCGGGTCAACTCCTACATGTGGATAAGCACCATGGGATCCTTTTCCATGGATGGTGATCTTAAATCCATCTACAGAATACATCATTGTATCCTTATCATTGTACATAAAAAGTCCAATCGGCATTTTTCCCGGTGATACATGGTACGCAAGCGCTGCATCAACCGGAGGATTCTCAAGAATACCGTTCTCGATCATATTCTTGCTTCCTTCAAAAGTCTCTTCTGCCGGCTGGAACATGAATTTGATAGTTCCTTCCAGTGTATCTTCTTTTTCTTTCAGCATCTTTGCTGCTGTAAGAAGCATTGCAGCATGGAAATCATGTCCGCATGTATGTGCTTCTTTTCCTGTAGGACACGCAAATTCTTCTCCGCTTTCTTCCGGCATCGGAAGTGCATCCATGTCTGCTCTCAGAAGAAGAACTTTTCCCCCTTTACCAAGTGTGGCTGTTACCCCGTAACCACAATCCTTCGGCTCAAGTCCGTATTCTGTCAGCTTTTCCATAACATAAGCTTTGGTCTTTGGAAGATCCAGACCAGTTTCAGCATTTTTGTGGATGTGTCTGCGGTTTGCAATTGTTTCATCCTTTAATTCCAATGCTCTTTCATAGTAATTCATACTAAGCCCTCCTTTAACTTTGTTCCTGCCATTTACGTTAAAAATACTGTTCTACTTTTAGTATATTTACAGAATATTTTTATTTGTTTTTGGAACATTTACAGAATAGTTATCACGATTACAATATACCAACTTCTAACATTTTAGTCAATAATATTACAGAATATTCTTGATTTTCGTTGTTTTACCTATTGATTCGTTATTTTTTTTAATTTTCAGAATATTATGGTTGATTTATGGAAGATAATTTTATATGATACTTTTTGAGAGGTGAATGAAAATGAGAAGAAAAATTGTGGCTATTACCAGCCAGTACTTAAAGGAACCTATCTCGCAGATCGTCTCAGAACTAAAACTAAACTGCGACATCCAGGTGGTTTCCTACAACAAATTTGACACAATATCAGAAGTTTACGATTCTTACGCCGGGGACACTGACGGATTTCTTATCAGTGGTAAGATCGCAAAAGCTGCCATTGAGTCAACTGCGCACGCTTATAACCGTCCGATCGTATCCTTTGAAATTGATACAGCCGGTCTGTACCGTGCTCTTTTGAATCTGCTGATTTCCAACCGGGATCTGGATATGGACCGGATTATTCTGGATTTCCTGATTCCGATCGACGGCGGCTGTACTGCAACCGCTTTCCTTAAGGAGCTGGACATTGATACAGTTCCACCACATATTAACAACTGGACTAAGGCACTGACACGCACCAGTATCAGTACGATTGAAAATCATGTCCTTTCAGAGCTGATCCGTATGTGGAACAACAATGAAATGGATATGGTTCTCTGTCAGTACAGTAATATCCTGCCGGAGCTTCGTGCGCACGGGATCCCGACGATCTATCCGCTGCCAAGTGTCAGCCATATCCGGGATCTTGCAAATGAACTTCTGTCCACGATCGAGCTGGAGCACATGCGTTCCAACCTTCCGGTTATCATCAATGTATCTCCCCATAGTTCGACAGATAACACACCGGAAAATATCCATCAGATCTATGTCTGTATGGAAGATTTCTTTAAAAAGAATCTGATGAACTGTATTCCTCAGAAAGTGGATAATCACTGCAGTGCCCTGACCACTGTGGAAATGCTGCAGCATATTACGCACAATAGCAAGGTCTGCGAACTGAATGAATTTCTCACCGGCAAACTGCATTTTGAATGTGCTGTAGGATACGGAATCGGGGCAAATTTTGACAATGCGATCCGTAATTCTGTAAATGCCCGCAAAGAGGCTGTTCAGTTTGGAAAAAGTTTTATCCAGAATGAAAACGGAGATATGATCGGACCTCTGGGTTCATCCGACCGGAGAGTGATCCAGAATCAGTATGTGCAGAATCTTGGAAAGATTGCAAAGCAGTGTAATCTTTCACCGGTTACGATCAAGAAAGTCCTTGCCAGTATGCATGCTGCCGGTTCAAATAAGATTACAACGCACGAGCTTGCCGAACGTATGGGAAGTACGGTGAGAAATGCGAACCGGATTATTCAGAATCTGGAAAATGGGGGAGTCGCGAGGCTCGCATATACGCAGACGACCAATGCGAAGGGGAGACCTGTTAAGGTGTACGAGTTAGATTTTAATTTCTAAAGAAATGAATTGATTTACAAAAATATAGGTTGTGTCAGCATCAGACGAAAATAATTCCCACCAGATTCTTTGTGCAAACAATTGAATCTGGTGGAAATTATAGAGTATAAAAAATCTCCCGGAACTGCTTCCGAGAGGGTTCTACAGGGGATGACAGAATCGAACTGCCGCTAAGAGTTTTGGAGACTCCTGTCATACCATTTGACCAATCCCCTATTTGATTTTATGATCTAAAAAAGACCACTTGTTATTTATAGCACAGTGGTCTTTTTTTGTCAATGAATTATTTTAGTTTTTCGCATTTTGGTGGATTTCATCAAGGTGAAGGATTCTCTGGTTGCGGCTTCCGCGGAATTCCAGGGTGAGATCTTTTTCGGCTTCGATGAACTCGCCGTCTACGAGGGTATCGATACAGGCGAGCATCTTGCCAGTGTATTCGGTGTAGACTTTTCCGCCGGGGATGAGGTCTACATCATAGAGATATCCGGTGTAGCACCAGACATTTTTCTCCGGGTAGCTTTCTTTGATCTTTTGCAGGAGTCCTGCGAGTTCTTTCTGGTTTTCTGGCTCGAAGGGTTCGCCGCCTAGGAGGGAAAATCCCTGGATATATGCCGGTTTAAGTGCTTCGAGGATCTCTGCTTCTACTTCTTTGGTATATGGATTACCGTAATTGAAATCCCAGGTTTCGGAATTGAAGCATCCTTTGCAATGATGCCGACAGCCAGATACGAAAAGGCTGACCCTGACGCCGGTTCCATTTGCGATATCGTAATTTTTAATTGTTCCGTAATTCATATCTTTATACTTCCCTTTTTCTCATTATAGCAGTACTACTCTGCTGTCCGTTCTTACTCTTCTTATCAATTATAGCAAATCACACCTGAAAATCAACCACTATTGTCCTCCGGTAAAGCACGATTCCAACCGCTCCGGCGGTTTTTTGACTCCTCCAAATGCTGTGATGAGTGCTTCTACGATTTGTCCGCATACGGTCGCCCAAGCAACTGCTTTTTTGCAAAAATAATATTAGCGTTTTACAGCCAGCTCCATTATACTATACTTATAAACACCCAAAATGTGAAAGGCAGATCAATCCAATGGTAAGAAAACTATTTTAACTGCCCACACAAGCAAAGGAGGGATTCTCATGACGAAAAAAGCAGCGCCAAAAATTTATTTTATTCTGTTACTTTTGTTTATTCTGCTTACTGGCTGCTCAGACAAAAAGGCATCTGAATCAGCCGTAAGTCCGGAAGCAGAAGCAGTAATTACTGCAATGTTTACTGCGCCAAATGAAGAATTATACTCTCCGGATGCTTCTAATGTAATCGGTGAAAATACTGATGCAAATTCTGATGATGCTTTCGCCAATTCTGAGAAAATTCTCGAAAACTGGAACAAACTTGTAGGAAAATACTTTGAAACGGGACGATTAGAATATTTTATTTCAACCTATGGTCAGACCTATCTGTCCGAAGCAGCTTATAATAATACAAAAATAACGGTAAAAGATATTTCACTTGATTCCAAAACAGATGATTCTGAAACAGTTCTTGTGACTTTTAAGATCAATAAAGAAGAAATGGTCGAAAAAATCTATTTTTCTTATGACCAGGATGGTTTGATAAAAGACGTTTATCCAATTAATTTTAAATAATTTATAATAAAGGACACGGCTTCGCCAAGCGAAAGCCGTGTCCTTTATTATATCTTCTCACTATTTTTTCAAAAACATTTCCATCCTTACAGATGCAGTACCCTGTCCTTAATCTCCTGGGTCCTTCCCTGATTCCAGAACTGGGTTCCGATATATCCGCAGGTTCTTCTCGCTACAAAGAGCTTATCCTGATCCCGGTTGCCACAGTTCGGGCATTCCCATACCAGCTTTCCGGTCTCGTCCTCGATGATCTTAATCTCTCCGTCATAGCCGCAGACTTCACAGAAATCACTCTTGGTATTCAGCTCTGCATACATGATATTCTCATAAATGTACTGTAATACGGAAAGTACCGCCGGAATATTGGTCTGCATATTCGGTACTTCGATATAGCTGATCGCCCCACCCGGTGAAAGCTTCTGAAATTCCGATTCAAATTTCAGTTTGCTGAACGCATCAATTTTTTCGGTAACATGTACATGATAGCTGTTCGTAATATAGTTCTTATCTGTAACGCCCGGAATGATTCCGAAACGCTTCTGCAGACATTTTGCGAACTTGTATGTGGTAGATTCCATCGGTGTGCCGTATACGGAATAGCTGATATTTTCTGCTTCTTTCCATTCTTTACATTTATCATTCAGGCGCTGCATAACTGCCAGTGCAAATGGCTTCGCCTCCGGATCTGTATGGGATTTGCCAAGCATCCGCATACACATCTCATAAAGTCCTGCATAGCCAAGAGAAATGGTGGAATATCCGTCAAATAACAGCTTGTCAATCGTCTCACCCTTTTTCAGACGGGCAAGTGCCCCGTTCTGCCACAGGATCGGTGCAACATCTGAAACGGTTCCGAGAAGGCGTTCATGTCTGCACCGAAGTGCTCTGTGACAAAGCTCCAGTCTCTCATCCAGGATTTCCCAAAAACGTTCCATATTGCCCTCTGCTGAACATGCCACGTCAACCAGGTTGATCGTTACAACCCCCTGATTGAAACGTCCATAGAACTTATGACTTCCGTCTGCATTTCTCTGGGAATCTTCTACGGTAAGGAATGAGCGGCACCCCATGCACGGATAAACATCTCCGTTTTTCAGTTCTTTCATGATCTTTGCAGAAATATAATCCGGCACCATACGCTTTGCCGTACATTTTGCAGCCAGCTCAGTCAGATACCAGTATTTGGAATCCTCGGTAATATTATCTTCATCCAGTACATAGATCAGCTTCGGGAACGCCGGTGTGATCCATACACCCTTTTCATTCTTAACACCCTGCATACGCTGCTTCATCACTTCTTCGATGATCATCGCAAGGTCATCCCTGGTTCTTCCTTCCGGGACCTCATCCAGATACATAAACACCGTTACGAAAGGTGCCTGTCCGTTACAGGTCATCAGTGTGATCAGCTGATACTGGATCGTCTGGATTCCGCTCTGTACTTCGGTACGAAGTCTTCTCTCTGTGATCTTGTCGATGATCGCATCATCCAGAACCTCTCCGGATTCTATTCTTTCTTCAATGACACTCTTGCGGAGCTTCTGACGGCTTACATCTACGAATGGTGCAAGATGTGACAGCGTAAATGACTGTCCGCCATACTGGTTACTTGCAACCTGTGCAACGATCTGTGTGGTCACATTACACGCGGTAAAGAAACTATGTGGTTTCTCGATCATCGTCTCGCTGATGACAGTTCCGTTCTGGAGCATATCCTCCAGGTTGATCAGATCACAGTTGTGCTCTTTCTGTGCAAAATAGTCCATATCATGAAAATGAATGATTCCTTCTTCGTGTGCACGGACGATTTCCTCCGGAAGAAGGACTCTCTTGGTAAGGTCCTTGCTGACCTCTCCTGCCATGTAATCTCTCTGTGTAGAATTGATCACAGGATTCTTATTGGAGTTCTCCTGCTTTACTTCCTCGTTCATATGATCGATCAATGCAAGAATTCCGTTATCCGTTGTATTCGACTTTCTGGTTAATTCTCTCTTATAGCGATAGCGGACATACTTCTGGGCAACCTCATAACCACGCATCTCCATAATGCCGGTCTCAACCATATCCTGGATGTCCTCCACATTCACTGCATGCGTAAATTCCTCTGCCTGCTGTGCAATCTTCTCCGCAATTGCAATGATCTGAAAGTCATTCATCCTGTGGATGTT
This sequence comes from Coprococcus sp. AM11-30B, assembly GCF_027674365.1. Classification (NCBI taxonomy): domain Bacteria; kingdom Bacillati; phylum Bacillota; class Clostridia; order Lachnospirales; family Lachnospiraceae; genus Coprococcus; species Coprococcus sp. AM11-30B. The sequence continues at coordinate 28,711 of NZ_JAQDVB010000009.1, forward strand.
CTCAACCTCTTCATTCGCTTTTTTGATCGCATTCACAATCTTCTCCAGCCGGAAGTCTACTTCCTCACCGTTTCTTTTGATTACTCTCGTCTTTACTTCCAAATCCATCCCAACTTTCTCCTAACTTTGTTCCATCGCTCCACAAAATATAGTGTCACTTTTAAGTTTCTCCACTATATTTTGCGCTCTGTAGTATATGATACCCCATATTCACGAAAATGAAAAGGGGGATTTTTGTTTTTTTTATGTTATTTTTTTATCTTGCCATTTTCCAGATTCGGTCTTAAGAATTCTTCTTTCGCATACTCCCAGATCGCTTCTGAGCCTTTTGCCGTATTCCGGTTACGGTTCAGGATCTGTTCAATATGAACATCGTGTTCCTCCCACGCTTTGCCGTCTGTAGCCGCATTTAACATGATCGGCTGGATATTGTCCATCGTCCGGGCAAACTTCGACTCAGCAGTCTCCTGTGCCTCAAATTCCTCCCAGAGCGCCCGAAATTCCTTTCCCTGCTTTTCCGGAAGAAGTCCGAAAATCCGGTCCGCAGCCTTCACTTCCCGTTCCCTCTGCGTCTTCTTCGCATCTTCATCATAGGCATAGGTATCCCCCGCATCAATTTCTACAATATCATGGATCAAAAGCATCGTCACTGTCTTAAGAACATCGATCTTCTCATTGGCATATCCCGCAAGCAGAACCGTCATGATCGCCATATGCCACGCATGCTCCGCGTCATTCTCCTTACGCACCCCATCCGTCAGATATGTCTGCCTTCCAATAAATTTTTCCTTATCAATCTCCCGAAAGAAATTAAATAATTGCGTAAGCTCCTCTTTTTCCACGTTTTTGCTCCTTCTATGATGAAATACACTCTATTTGAACACCTCAAAATCCTTTTTCTCAGTACACGCACACTGTTATATATTCTACCACAAACTACCCTGTATCGGAACTTTTATTTTGTAAAAGATTGTACCATTTTTCCCAATAAATTTTGTCAAAAATTCCGTATTGAAAAAGCGCGCAATCTGTAGTAGATTACGCGCTTCCACATAAATTTGTTTCCTATTTACCATTTTTTTCGCTTCGACACCTTCAACCGGTTCATCGCCCTTGAAAGCGAAGCCTGTGTCCGGTAATATTCCTGTATACTCTGTTTCTGGCGAAGCTTTTCTTCTGCATACTCCATCTGCTCCTGGGCAAGTCTGGCATCGATATCCTCCGGTTTCTCTGCCGTCTGCACCAGCATCGTCACACGGTTGTTGACGATCTCAAGGAATCCGGCTCCGACCGCAAGGTTCACCCATTCGCCTTCTTCAAACTGAAGCATTGCCTCACCGATCACCACAGCGATCACCATATTTTCATGGTGCGGAAGAATTTCCATTCCACCGCCGTCCGGTACCGGCACGATCATCTTTCTGCAACGTCCTTCATAGAATACCCGGTCACTGGAAATGATTTTAAGTCCAAATGTATCCATACCTGGCACCTCTATTCTGCTTTTTCAGCCTTTGCCTTCTCGATGACTTCATCAATCGTTCCTACATTGAAGAATGCATTCTCCGGATACTCATCCATTTCTCCGTCGAGGATCATCTTAAATCCTCGGATCGTCTCTTTCAGAGGTACATATTTTCCCGGAACTCCGGTAAATGTCTCTGCAACGAAGAATGGCTGGGAGAGGAATTTCTGAATTTTTCTTGCTCTCATAACCGTTGCCTTGTCTTCATCGGAAAGCTCTTCCATACCAAGAATTGCGATGATATCCTGCAGCTCTTTGTATTTCTGCAGAACCTCTGTTACACGGTTTGCAACTTCATAATGTTCTTCTCCGACAATATCCGCCTCAAGAATACGGGAGTTAGATTCCAGTGGATCAACTGCCGGGTAAATACCCTGTTCTACAACCTTACGGGAGAGTACGGTTGTTGCATCCAGATGAGCAAATGTAGTTGCCGGAGCCGGGTCTGTAAGGTCATCGGCAGGGACATAGACAGCCTGTACGGATGTGACAGAACCATTCTTTGTAGATGCGATCCTCTCCTGCAGTTCACCCATTTCAGTTGCCAGTGTCGGCTGATAACCTACGGCTGATGGCATACGTCCAAGAAGTGCGGATACTTCGGAACCTGCCTGTGTAAAACGGAAAATATTATCAATGAAAAGAAGCACATTCTGATGTTCTTTATCACGGAAATATTCAGCCATCGTAAGTCCTGTCTCAGCGACACGCATACGTGCTCCAGGTGGTTCGTTCATCTGACCAAACACTAAGGCTGTCTTATCCAGAACTCCGGATGCTTTCATTTCTGTCCAGAGGTCGTTACCTTCACGGGAACGTTCTCCAACACCGGTAAAGATGGAATATCCGCCGTGCTCTGTGGCTACGTTACGGATCAGTTCCTGGATCAGTACAGTCTTACCTACACCGGCACCGCCGAACAGACCGATCTTACCACCTTTTGCATAAGGTGCAAGCAGGTCGATAACCTTGATCCCAGTTTCCAGGATTTCTACAACCGGGCTCTGGTCTTCAAATGACGGCGGATCTCTGTGGATCACCCAGTGTTCGGTATCTTCTTTGATTTCTTCGCCATTGTCGATGGTTTCTCCAAGTACGTTGAACAGACGTCCAAGGGTCTGCTCTCCAACCGGTACTTTAATTCCAGAACCGGTAGCGGTTACTTCCATGTCCTTGCAAAGTCCTTCACTTGCTGCCAGCATCAGACAACGAACCTCATCATTTCCCAGATGCTGCGCAACTTCCATAATACAGGTTTTTCCGTTGTTCTCCACCTGCAGGGCATCTTTGATGCGCGGCAGATTTCCGTCTTCAAATACAACGTCAACAACTGGTCCCATGACCTGTACAATACGTCCTTTATTCATACCTGTTTTCACTTCCTTTTCCGTTTCTGGGCTTTGGCGCCTGCACAAACCTCAGTAATTTCCTGTGTGATCGCAGCCTGCCTTGCCCTGTTATATATAATAGAAAGATCTTTGATGATTTCCTGCGCGCTGTCTGTTGCTGATTGCATTGCTGTCATTCGCGCATTGTGTTCGCTTGCATATGCCTCTACCAGACATCCATAGATCATACCAACCACGTAGTTTGGTACGATGCTGTCCAGAACCGCCTCTGCTGATGGATAAAGCGCGATCGCCTCTCTATGGATGTTAAGCGGCATTTTCATTTCATTAAATGAAGATCTCTCAAGCGGCAGGATCTTCATTTTTTCAACCGTTGTCAGCATCGAATTTTCCATTCTGGTGTAAACGATGTAGACCTCGTCCAGTTCACCTCTCCCATACTGGGAAAGAATCACTTCCGCGATATCTCTTGCCCTGTGCATGGTCGGTTTCTGCACAGTATAGAGGAAATTGGTGTCAATTTCCACACCCTTATTCGCATAATAGTGTCTGCCAAGCTCACCGACTACGAACAGCTTATGCTCTCCCGGTTCCTCCAGGATCTCATCCTCCACCTTGACAATGTTGTGGTTGTAAGCTCCTGCAAGTCCTTTATCCGCAGTAATGACAATGGAACCTATCTTTCGTTTCTCTTTTGGAATCTCTTCACGCACATCAAAATACCGGTGCTCGATCTCAGGAATATGCCTCAGGATTCTGGAAATCTCTCCCTGAAGTCCGTAAAAGTACGGCTCTGAATCTGTCAGCTTTTTCTTCGCCTGTCTCATCTTGGTAGACGAGATCATATACATGGCGTTCGTGATCTTCATCGTATCTTTGACGCTGTTGATTCGAGTCTGTATTTCTCTGATATTTGCCATATTAACACCTGCTGTCTTTGAATTCCTTCGCTGTTTCCACAATCTTTGCAGCCAGTTCATCGGACAGAGCCTTTGTCTGCTCAATCTCTTCACTGATTTCCGGATGAACTGTTGCAAAATAATTCAGCATATCCATCTGGAATTTCTTAACCTCTTTTACCGGAATTCCCAGAAGCACTTTATTTCGTGCTGCGCAGAGGGTGATGACCATCTCATGCATGGACATTGGATGTCCGAGTGGCTGTTTCAGAAGTTCCATCAGACCAGATCCATATTCCAGCTGTTCCTTTGTTGCTGCATCCAGATCGGAACTGAACTGTGTGAATACTTCCATCTCACGATACTGTGCAAGATCGATACGGATACTTCCGGCTGCCTTCTTCATTGCCTTTGTCTGTGCTGCACCACCAACACGGGATACGGAAAGACCTACGTTAACCGCCGGTCTCATTCCTGAGAAGAACAGATCACTTTCCAGGAAGATCTGTCCATCTGTAATGGAAATGACGTTGGTCGGAATGTATGCAGATACATCTCCTGCCTGTGTCTCGATGATTGGAAGTGCTGTGATCGAACCGCCTCCCATTTCATCACTTAAACGGCTTGATCTCTCAAGCAGTCTTGAATGCAGATAGAAAACATCTCCAGGATAAGCTTCACGTCCCGGTGAACGTCCAAGAAGCAGGGACAGCGCACGGTATGCAACTGCGTGCTTTGAAAGATCATCGTAAACGATCAGGACATCTTTTCCTTTATGCATGAAATGTTCTGCGATCGCGGTTCCTGCATATGGTGCAATATACTGAAGCGGTGCACAGTCACTTGCTGTTGATGCTACTACGATGGTGTAATCCATTGCGCCGCCGTTTTTAAAAGTATTGACAACCTTTGCGATCGTTGATGCTTTCTGACCGATTGCTACATAGATACAGATGACATCCTTACCCTTCTGATTCAAAATCGTGTCTGTAGCAATGGAAGTTTTTCCTGTCTGACGGTCTCCAATGATCAACTCTCTCTGTCCACGTCCGATCGGGAACATAGAATCGATAGAAAGGATTCCTGTTTCCATTGGAACGCTGACGGATTTACGGTCTACAATTCCTGGTGCTTCATTTTCAATCGGTCTGTAATCTTCTGCTTCGATTTCTCCCGCTCCGTCAATCGGAGCTCCAAGTGCATTTACGACACGTCCGATAAATTTATCGCCAACCGGTACTCCGGCTTTCTTTTTGGTACGCATCACTTTCGTACCTTCTTTGATCTCTACATCTGATCCGAACAGGATGCAGCCGATCGTATCTTTCTGAATGTCCTGAACCATACCTTTCAGTCCATTTTCAAATGTCACGATTTCTCCGTACATTGCATGCTCTATTCCATAGATATTTGCAATTCCGTCACCGACAGAGACAACCGTACCGACCTCGCTGTCTTTACTGATCTGATCAAAGTTCTCTATTTCATTTTTCAGAATAGAAATAATTTCATCTGAGCTAATTGAACTCACTTTGTTCACCTCCAGGTCAATTTTTGCTCTAATCTCGATAATCTTCCTTTCAGACTCCAGTCATATTCATCATCACCGGTCTTTAAGATAAATCCGCCAAGTAATGCCGGATCTTTGACTATCTCAATCTTCACATCTGTCTTATGGTACTTCTCACAAAGAAATTCTCTGATTTTCTCAAGCCGCTTTTCATCTGGTGCTTCCACACAGGTAAGCGTTGCCATCTGGATTCCTTCCTGCATTTTACAGTATCTGTCATAAGCAAAAAGAATCTGACTGATCTCGCTCATTCTCTGATTACGGCATACAACCTTGAGAAAGTTTTTTATTTCTTCCGGGAAAATCTTGTCGATCGAACTTAATTTTTCCCGCATCGGTACCACCGGACTTGCAAATGTTTCTTCAAGCACCGGTACTTCTTCAAAAAGCTTTTCAGTCTCTCCTACCGCTTCTTTTGAAATTCCAAGCTCATATAAAACACGTGCATACTGTTTTGCCGAAGGGCTACAGCAATACTCTTTATTTAACCTCTTCATTGACATGAGCATCACCTGCACCTTTCAGAAACTGATCATATATATCCTGATTTCCTTTTGTGTCATCCACAATCTTACGTGCTGCCTGCATTGCCAGTCCTGCGATCTCACTTTGCAGATCATTCATGGTCTGTTTGCGTTCATTTTCGATCGTCTCTCTGGCATCTTTCAGGATTCCTACGGCTTCCGTATTGGCTTCCTGAAGGATACGCTCTGATTCTCCGGCTGCAGTTTTCTTAGCTTTTTCCACGATCTGAATAGATTCTGCCTTTGCTCCTTCCAGAGCCTTTTCATATTCCGCTTTCAGTCTCGCCGCTTCTTCCTGACTATCACTGGCATTTTTCAGTCCGTCAGCAATCATTTTTTCACGTTTTTCCATAATTCCCATTACTGGTTTGAATAAGAATTTTTTCAGCAAAAGATAAAAGACAATCAGGTTGATGATCGTAAAGAGAAGGCTTACATTAAACTGTATCACCTGTCCCACCTGCCTTTCTTTATTTTACTTTTCTTATTTCAGCATTAAGATGATGAGAAGTCCGATGATGAAACCGTAAATAGCGGTTGCCTCGGCAAGTGCACAGCCAAGGATCAGGTTCTTGCTGATCTTGCTTTCTGCTTCCGGCTGTCTTGCGATCGCGTCTACTGCTTTACCTGTTGCCATACTGATTCCGAGTCCTGCTCCTAAACCTGTTAAAACTGCTACTGCTGCTCCAATTGCTACTAACATAATCTTAATCTCCTTTTTTTCTTATAGATTTTTGTTTCTTCTGTCATTTTTGGGTTATTCCTGCTCCTCATTCATGAAAAGTGCTGTCAGGAATACGAATACATATGCCTGCAGGAATCCATCGAAAATATCGAAGTAAAAACTAAATGGTATCGGGATAAGAACCGGAGCTACTGCTTTTAAAAGCTCCATGATAACAAACGCTCCCAATACATTACCGAACAGACGCATGCAAAGTGATAATGGTCTGATCACAATCTCCAGAACCATAATTGGTGCTACGAATGGTACCGGCTTTGCAAAATGCGCCGCCCAGTGTTTAAATCCATTCTTCCGGATTCCGGAAAATTCAATCAGGCACATACTCATGATTGCAAGTGCTGCTGTTACATTGAGGTCTTTTGTCGGTGACTTAAATCCGAACAGACCAATGATATTGGCTATCCCAATATAGATAAGCACTGTAATCAGATACGGAATATATTTCCTGTTTTCTTTTCCCATGATGTCTTCAAAGAAGTCCAGTCCTTTTCCTATTGCGGATTCCAATAAAAGCTGAACCTTTCCCGGATTTTCAACGCTCAAGCTCCGGACAAATATGATACAAAGTCCTACGATTACCGCCATGATGATCCAGGTAACTACGACCGACTCTTTTACCGGTATTCCGCCGAATATCGGGATCGTAAACACCGTCTCGCAGTTCAGCTCTTCTAACAGAGTCTCTGTTAAATGTTCCGTATCGCTCCCTCCCTTTCGTTTTATTTATTCTTATTTTAGAGTACTTTTTAGAGTGTCCTCTAAAAGTCATGCTTATATTACGCTCACACTTTTTCTTTGTCAATATTTTCAGCTTTTGTAGATTGTACAGTAAAAAAACCAATTTTTTTATCTATTTTCACCATCTTCATCTATTTTTCTTTTATTTTCTTTAGCTGTTTTTACTTCTATTTTTTGACACTTTTTTTAGTTTGTAGCATTCGAGATTCTTTTTTGACGGATTTTGTGCTTTTGTACAGTTGAATTTTTGGCATTTTTTACAATTATTTTCTTTTATTTTTATGCACTATGTATAGTGACTATGTCGAATATATATATGGTGGGATGGTTATTTTGTTTTTGGAAATGAAGAGTTGATTTGGACTTGCGCTATCACTATTCCGCACTTGATCCATTAGATAAAAAAAGGACTCAAACTGAGTCCTTCAAGTTACAGGGGATGACAGAATCGAACTGCCGCTAAGAGTTTTGGAGACTCCTGTCATACCATTTGACCAATCCCCTATATGAAATTGTTGATTGCTGAAGCAACCATGGACTATATTAACACAATGGCTGCTTCCTGTCAATCATTTATTCAATATTTTCTTTGCATCCTTTGCAAATAATTTCTTCGCGCAGGTTTCACTTACAGATCGCCCCTGCTGATCTGATCGATCTTTTTCAGCTCTTCCCGGGTGAACTTCGTATTCTGCACAATCTCCACATTCTGAATGATCTGCTCCGGTCTGGACGCTCCGATCAGCACACTGGTCACATCCTCATCTTTCAGGATCCAGCTCAGTGCCATCTGCGCAAGAGACTGTCCTCTCTCACCTGCCATCTTATTCAGTGCCTCGATCTGCGCAAGCTTTTCTTTCGTCAGTGCATCGGCATGAAGAAATCTTCCATCCACAGCAATCCGGCTGTCTGACGGGATTCCGTGCAGATATTTATCTGTCAGAAGCCCCTGTGCCAGCGGACTAAATGCAATGATTCCTTTTCCCATCTGGTTCGCCGTCTTTTTCAGACCGTTCTGTTCAATCGTCCGGTCAAAAATGGAATACCGGTTCTGGTTAATGACAAACGGACATTTCAGATCTTCCAGAATCTCCGCTGCACGTACCATTGTCGGACCATCATAATTAGAAATTCCGACATAAAGTGCCTTTCCACTCTTTACGATGGAATCCAGTGCACCCATCGTTTCTTCCAGCGGGGTATTCGGATCCATTCTATGATGATAGAAAATATCTACATAATCCAGCCCCATTCTCTTCAGGCTCTGGTCAAGGCTTGCGATCAGATACTTCCTGCTTCCCCAGTTCCCGTAAGGTCCCGGCCACATATCATAGCCTGCCTTGGTGCTGATGATCATCTCGTCCCTGTATGGTGCAAAGTCTTCTTTTAAAATCTTTCCAAAATTCGTCTCAGCACTTCCGTATTCCGGTCCATAGTTATTCGCAAGATCAAAATGGGTGATTCCCAGATCAAATGCTGTCCTGCACATTGCCTTCATATTCTCCGGATCCGCATTGGTTCCAAAATTGTGCCAGAGTCCTAAAGAAACTGCCGGCAGTAAAAGCCCACTTTTCCCACAACGGTTATATACCATGGTATCATATCTCTCAGATGATGCTGTATACATAATTCATTTCCTCCTTCATTATCTCTGAAATGAAACTTTACTATTTCTTTTACAGATTTCTCCTATCAGATAGGATACCTTTTTCCTGCATAAATGTCCAGTAAATCCCGGCATCTGCCCTTTTTTCTGCCAGAAAACGGGATTTTTTTGTAATCGGCAGCCGAAAATTACATCTGTCTCAGAAGATTAACCATTTCGATTGCAGAAAGTGCACAATCATATCCCTTATTTCCACCTTTACTTCCGGCTCTTGAAATTGCCTGCTCGATATTTTCAGTCGTGATCACACCAAATAATACCGGCACTCCGGTTGCAAGTCCGACCTGTGCGATCCCTTTGGATACCTCATTGCAGACATAATCATAATGCGTCGTGTCTCCACGGATCACTGCTCCCACACAGATCACCGCATCATACTTTCCGGATGCCGCCATTTTAGAAGCTGCTGTCGGAATCTCAAATGCTCCAGGTACCCATGCTGCCGTTATGTTTTCATCTTCCACGCCATGGCGTACCAGCCCGTCTACCGCACCACCAAGTAGTTTATTAACAATAATCTCATTAAATCTTGAAGCAACAATTCCTACTTTCATTCCTTCTGGTGCTACTACTTTTCCTTCTAATACGTTGATCTGTTTCATGTTTTTTTCCTCCTGTAATTAAAGCGTTTCTTCTATAATAAATACTGTTTATTCTCTTTTTACTTGAATTGGATTTCTTTAAAGATATGTCCCATCTTTTCCTGCTTCGTCTTCATATAAAATGCATCAAATTTCTGCGGTGCTATTTCAATCGGTACTCTCTCATGGATTGCAAGCCCGAAACCGGAAAGTCCATATACCTTCTCCGGATTATTTGTAAGAAGCCGGAGTGATTTTACTCCCAGATCCGATAAAATCTGAGCCCCTACCCAGTATTCCCTAAGATCCGGTGCAAATCCCAGACGGATGTTGGCTTCCACGGTATCGTATCCCTGTTCCTGAAGTTCATACGCTTTCAGCTTGTTGATCAGACCGATTCCCCTTCCCTCCTGTCGCATATACAGAAGAACTCCTCTTCCTTCTCTCTCGATCTGCTGCATCGCCGACTGCAGCTGCTTTCCACAATCGCAGCGGAGAGATCCGAAAGTATCGCCGGTCAGGCACTCGGAATGTACACGGCACAGAACATCTTCCCCATCGCCAATCTCACCTTTCACCAATGCCACATGATGTTCACCGGTGATGTCATTCACATACCCATAAATCTGAAATTCTCCATACTGGGTTGGCATCTTTGCACATGCTTCCCTTACGACATGTTTTTCATGGATCCTGCAGTAATCCTGCAGATCTTTGATCGTAATAAATTTCAGGTCGTACTTCTTCGCCAGCTTCCAGAGATTCTCTGTCCGCATCATCGTTCCGTCCTCTTCCATGATTTCACAGCAGATTCCACATTCTTTCAGTCCGGCAAGACGCATCAGATCAACCGTTGCCTCGGTATGACCATTTCTTACCAACACACCTCCATGCCTTGCCACCAGCGGAAATACATGCCCCGGTCTTCGAAGGTCCTGCGGTTTCGTTCCTTCTTCTGTCAGGCTGCGCATAGTATATCCGCGCTCTGCTGCTGAAATTCCCGTTGTCGTATCCACATGGTCAACGGATACCGTAAATGCAGTCGAATGGTTATCTGTATTTTCGGAGACCATCTGTGAAAGCCCAAGCCGTCCGGCCAGCGCTGCACTCATCGGTGTGCAGATCAGCCCTTTCGCATGGCATGCCATAAAATTGATATTCTCCTGGGTTGCAAATTCCGCCGCGCAGATCATATCCCCTTCATTTTCCCGGTCCGGATCATCCGTTACCAGAACGATCCTTCCCTGGCGTAATTCTTCAAGTGCCTCTTCTACGCTATTGTATTGATACTGTTTCTCCATTTGTTACTTCCTCCTGTCCGATCATAACTCATTTTTATCCTGTTCTTCTTTGTACTCTCCATTTCAATCCCGGAATTTCTTCGCATCAAATTCCATACTCCTCTAATAATTCCATGGTAAGTCCTCCACATTTTCCAGCCGGTTCCGATGGTGTAAGAAACTTTTTAATATACTTCCCTACAATATCATTTTCCAGATTCACCCTGTCCCCAGCTTTTTTCTTCAGCAGCGTGGTTTCCTCTCCGGTATGAGGAATGACTGATACCTGAAAGCTTTTTTCATTTACTTCTGCCACTGTCAGACTGATCCCATCAATACAGATTGAACCTTTTTCTACGATCAGTTCCAGAATCTCCGGCGTTGTCCGGATTTTTACCCATACTGCATTTTCTTCCTTTCTGAGTTCTTCAATCATTCCGGTCCCATCAATATGCCCTGCAACGATATGTCCGCCGAATCTGCCATCTGCCGCCATCGCGCGTTCCAGATTCACTTTTTCACCGATCTTTGTGTCACCGAGGTTGGTTCTTCGCACCGTCTCCGCCATCACATCTGCGGTAAATCCATCTTTTTCCAGGGAAACCACCGTCAGGCAGACACCATTTACCGCAATACTGTCTCCGATCCTGGTTCCACCGAGTACTTTTTTTGCCCGAATCGCAATCTTCCCGGATGATCCAGAAAGTCGGAGTGACCGGATGGATCCGGTTTCTTCTACAATTCCTGTAAACATTTACATTTCCTCCAAAACCTTATACTCTGCCAGAATATCTTCTCCAACCTGCGAGATTCTCGTAAGCTGTAGCTTTATGGCATCGTCTACTTTCTCAACTCCAAAGCCTTCCACCGGAGTCTTGCCGCCTCTTCCGCCAAAAATTTTCGGTGCGATAAAGGCTTTCACCTCATTTACGATACCGGATTGCAGGGCATCCTCATTTAAAGTTCCACCGCCTTCAATAAGTACACTGTCAATTCCCATCTCTCCAAGCTTTCTCATCAGAAGCTGCAGATTGATCTCCCCCTTTTCTGAAGGAACTCTGAGAAGCACGACTCCAAGCTTTTCCAGACTGCGTTTTTTCTCTTCTAAAGAAATCGCATTCCCCTTTTCACCGGCATATGCAACGATCGTCCGGTATCTCCCTGCTGTCTGGCAGATCTGACTGTCCACCGGAATCCTGAGCATACTGTCACAGATAATTCTGACCGGACTTTTCTTTCCCTCCAGACGCACATTCAGCATCGGATCGTCTGCCAGAACCGTTCCTATTCCTGCCATGATTCCCATATAGTTATGGCGCATCTCATGTACCAGATTTCTTGCTTCCTCACCGGATATCCATTTTGATGCTCCTGTTTTTGTCGCAATCTTTCCATCTGCTGTCATTGCATATTTCATAACTACATATGGCAGTCCTGTTGTGATATAGTGGAAAAAAACCGGATTTAACGCATCACATTCTTCGCGCAGAAAATCCTCTTCCACCTGGACACCTGCCTCGCGCAAAATCTTTGCTCCTTTACCGGACACTTTCGGATTCGGATCTCTCGATCCAATCACAACCCGTGCGATCTTCTGTTCCAGAATCGCTTCCGTACACGGTGGTGTCTTCCCATAATGGCAGCACGGCTCCAGCGTCACATAAAGTGTTGCTCCCTCGGCGCTTTCTGTCAGGGATGCGATTGCGTTCCGTTCCGCATGAAGCTCACCACATTTTTCGTGATACCCTTCCCCGATAATGCTTCCATTCTTTACGATCACGGCACCAACCATCGGGTTTGGATTTGTCCATCCACGTCCTTTTTTTGCCAGTTCAATTGCACGGCGCATGTAAAATTCATCTGTCATTTTTTCTCCTTTCTCATCTCTCCCGGAAAAACCCCCGGGAAATGTACTTTACTGAACGGTTTAGATCTATCGGATAATTTTCCTGTGAAAATGTTTTTTCCACTTAACCGGAAGTTCCTGTGAAATACGAAAACCCTGACAGCTTTTTTCCTGTCAGGGTTTTCTTTTATTGGTTGTATTTCTGTAGATCCTGCCGTATCTGCAGGAGACCTTCTATCCTGAAAACTTTATTTCCCGGTATAGAAAAAACGCTCTGAAACGATTCACATTCCAGAGCGTTTTACTTTCTTTATTCCTGTAGATATGATAGAGAATCTTTCTATCAGCAACGATCAACTTCTTCCATCCAGACTTTACTGTCGGCACTGGAATCTCACCAGTTCATACCTTACGGCTCGCGGGCTTTACCGCCGGTGGGGAATTTCGCCCCGCCCTGAAGCATTATTTAGTTTTACAAACCTTACTATAGCACGGTAACGCAGTAATTGCAAGATTATTTTTTCGACAAACCAGTATGTTTATGCTATTCTTATATGGAGATATCAGAGTCCGCTTATTACCAGGCTGGTACAGATGGTTATTTCATTTAATCTGGCTTTAAGAAAGATGAGGAATTCAAAAACATGTTTCATAAATTTTTAAAATACATTTCCCAGAGTATTTCCGGAATGATCGGTGTCTCCGTCTACATTCTGGCAGATACCTTTTTTATCTCTTACAAATGCGGTGCAGATGGACTTGCTGCCCTGAATCTGATCCTGCCGGTGTTCGGTCTGGTCTTCGCAATCGGTTCGATGATCGGGATCGGTTCTGCCACACGCTACAGTATCAGTACCGCCAAAGGTGCACCTTCGGACTACTATTTTACCCAGTCCATCTTCTGGTGTCTCATATGCAGCATTCCTTTTATGCTCACCGGAATCTTCATTCCGCATAAAGCACTTGCACTTTTAGGAGCAGATGCCGGGCTCATCCGGCTTGGACGTAATTATATGCGTATCGTCCTGCTCTTTACCCCGTTTTTTATGTCAAACTATACCTTCACGGCATTTGCGAGGAATGACCATGCGACCTCTATCGCCATGATCGGTTCCATTTCCGGAAGCTTCTTTAATATTTTATTTGACTATATTTTCATGTTCCCTTTGAATCTTGGATTTCTGGGGGCTGCACTTGCAACCGCTCTTTCACCGGTTGTGACGATGCTGGTATGTTCGACACATTATCTTGGAAAGAATAACCATGTAGAGTTTCACTGGCGCAAGCCCTCTCTTCGCCGGATCATCGGATGCTGCCAGCTTGGTGTTTCTGCATTTTTTGCTGAAATTTCTTCCGCTGTCATTACGATTATATTTAACATGCTGATCCTGCGCATTGCGGGAAATATCGGGATCGCAGCCTACGGCGTAGTTGCAAATATTTCATTGGTCGCAATGGCGATCCTAAACGGACTTGCCCAGGGTGCACAGCCGCTGATCAGCCAGAGTTACGGAAAGGGTGAACATGATCTAGTCCGTAAATTTCTCAACTGGTCTCTTGCTGCAGCACTTCTAATCGAGCTTGTGATCGTTGTACTGATCTACGGATTTACGGATACCTTTATCAGTATCTTTAACAGCGAACATAATCTCCAGCTGCTTGCTTACGCCCATACTGGTCTTAGGCTTTATTTCCTGGGCTTTTTAGTCGCCGGTATCAATATTGTGCTGGTTGCCTATTTTTCCGCAATCGACCGGGCACGTCCTGCCGTCCTTGGTTCTGTTATGCGCGGCATTATCGCAATTGCTTTCTGTGCGATTCTGTTCTCACAGATTCTGGGGCTGAATGGAATCTGGCTTTCCTTCTTAGGATCAGAAATCATCACATTTTTTGTGATTCTGATTTTCCGGAAATCTTGATTTTGTAATTGACAATTTTTCTTTTATCATGTATATTTTAATTATAGTAATGATTCTTATTATTGAGTTTAAAAGTCAGGAGGAATGTCATATGGATAAAAAAGCACTTTACAATTTATCTTATGGAGTATTTATGCTTGCAACACGCTCTGGGAATGTAGTAAACGGATGTATTACCAACACCTGCATCCAGGTTGCGAATAATCCGGTACGAATCGCAATCTCTGTGCTGAATAGCAACTATACCTGTGATCTGATCAAAGAGAGCGGCATTTTTACGTTAAGCCTGCTTGACCAGACCTGCTCTTTTGAAACGATCCGGCATTTCGGTTTCCAGTCCGGCAGAGATGTTGATAAATTCGCAAATATCACTGCACCTGCAGATGAAAATGCAGTTCCTTACCTCGGATGGCAGACATGTTCTGTTCTCAGCGCAAAAGTCGTTTCCAGACAGGATCTTGGAACACATACCCTTTTTATTGCTGAAGTAACCGATGCGAAACTTTTAAGTGACAATCCTCCTCTGACTTACGCAGATTATCAGGCACATGTAAAGCCAAAACCAGAACAGAAAAAAGAGGATAAGAAGATTATCGGATGGCGTTGTAAGATCTGCAATTATGTATACGAAGGAAGCAATCTTCCGGAAGAATTCACCTGCCCGCTCTGTGGACACGGCGCAGATGATTTCGAACCGATTTATGAAAATGCATAGCCTGTTGGAAAATAGACGTTTCAAAAAGAGGGAGTGTATGACTTGAGTTTAAGTCACGCACTCCCTCTTCCAAATTTCCTGTTTTACGATATTTCTTTTTCTAAAATACCATCAGTTTATAAATATTTTCCACATCTTTCTGATCAAGAGTTGCAAATCCTTCCACTGTACCAGTATTTACATCTCCATAACAGCATGTATGTGCCAGCTTTTCAATATCTTCTTCTTTGGCTCCAAGCTCTGCAAAATTCTTTGGCATCCCAATCGAAATTAAAAAGTTTCGAAGTGCCTCAATTCCTTCCAGTGCCGTTCTCTTTGGATCTGCAAAATCCATCTGACAGCCCCAGACACGGACTGCAGCCTGTGCAAAACGCATCACATTGTGTTCCAGTGTATAAGTAAATACAGCCGGCATAACAACCGCAAGCCCTGCACCGTGCGCGCAATCATACAATGCAGATAATTCGTGCTCGATGTTATGGCTTGTCCAGTCCTGTGTACGTCCTACTCCGCAGGAATTATTGTGTGCCATCATACCTGCCCACATAATGTTTGCTCTTGCCTGATAATTATCCGGGTCTGCAATGACTCTCGGTCCTTCATGGATCATCGTCAGAAGAAGCCCTTCGATCATACGGTCTGTCACTTCTACTTCTTCGGTATTGGTCAGATAACGCTCATACAGATGTGCCATAATATCTGTAATTCCGCAAGCTGTCTGATATGCCGGAAGTGTCTGTGTAAGTGCCGGGTTCATGATCGTGAATTTCGGACGGAATGCTTCTCCGGTTGCCCCTCTTTTGAACATTCCTTCTTCTTTTGTAATAACAGAGTCCGGTGATCCTTCACTTCCTGCAGCTGAAATCGTAATAACTGTTCCGATCGGAAGTGCTTCCTCGACAAGCTTTCCTTCATAATAATCCCAGAAATCTCCATCGTATACTGCACCTGCCGCAATTGCCTTTGCGGAATCAATTGTACTTCCGCCTCCGACTGCCAGTACAAAATCTACTTTTTCTTTCCGGCACAGATCGATTCCTTCATATACAAGACCACTTCTCGGATTTGGCTTTACGCCGCCTAATTCTACATAAGAAACCCCTTCTCCGTCCAGAGATTTCTTAACACGATCCAAAAGTCCGGAACGAATGACAGAACCTCCGCCATAATGGAGCAGTACACGACTGCCGCCAAAACGTTTTACATACTTTCCGGTATCATTTTCTGTATCCTTACCAAAAGCAAAATAAGTCGGTGCATAAAATGTGAAATTTTCCATCTTTTATTTCCTTCTTTCCTCTTATGATTTTCTGCTAATTTTTAGTATAAATCCTTTTTTGAGACTTCGCAAGATGACGTAGAAAATATTATGCTCTCCCTGCTCTTCAGATAAATTTTCGTAATACATCCAAGCCAAAATCAGTATTTTTCTTATCCATAGCCGTATTTTCTCTTAGTTGTCCTCCAGTGCAAACTCTGCAAATTTCTCCATCTCTTTTGTCTTGAACTTATTTTTATGATAGAAAATCTGACGATACATCGTAATTTCTATATCTTTCACATCCAAAAGTGTGAGTTTCTTTTTCTCAATATCATCTTCTACTGCAAAACGTGGCAGGAATGAAACGCCTCCCCCACGCATCAGCATTTTTTTGATAAATGCAGTATCACTGATCTCCAGCATCGGAGAAAGCTCTTTTCTTCTTAACGCCAGCTGACCATCAAGTGCCTGCCTGTAATTGGCATTGCGCTCTGTAAGATAAAAAGACTCTTTCAGCAGATCGTCAAGCAATAAATTTCTTTCTTTTGCCAGCCGGTGACTGACTGATGTCACAAACATAACTGGTTCTGCCTTCTCCATCACCTTAATCCAGTTGCTGTCCCATCTTGGTGTATCCAGAATATAGATCATATCCAGTTCATTATGTTCCATCATCTGGATCAGCTTTTCCGGAGAATCTACCGTGATCCGGATAGAAACCCTGGGATACTGTTCCCTGAATTTCCTTATGATCTTTGGAAATTTCACCGTACACAGAGACTCGATCGTCCCAATGTGAAGTGGGTTTTTCAATTCATCCGTATCATTCATGGATGCTTTCGCCTGATGAACATCATAAAGGATCCGGTTGGCATGCTCCAGAAATTCTTCCCCCTGCGGGGTAAGCACCACTTTCTTTCCTGTCCTGTCGAACAGCCTTTTCCCAAGTTCGTTTTCCAGCTGGCGGATCTGAACCGTCACTGCCGACTGCGAATACCCCAGCATCTCTGCCGTTCTGGAAAAGCTCTGCATCTGCGCGATCTGTATAAAAGTCTGTAATTGACGTAATTCCATCTTCTGACTCCATTATAAAAAATTTTCAACGTCTTCATAAAATCTATGAATTTGTTTCACTCATAAGTTGATGGTACAATATAACTAATAAGACGTCAATCCTTTTTACGTGCGTGAAACAATTATTTTACAGGAGGTTTACTATGTCCTTTATCAGTGTTTTTGATGTCATGGGACCGAATATGATCGGACCATCCAGCTCCCATACTGCTGGAGCTGCCAGAATCGCTCTGCTTGCAAGAAAGCTTCTCACCGGTTCTCTTAAAAAAGTAGAATTTACCCTTTATGGATCTTTTGCCAAAACCTATCATGGTCATGGTACGGACCGTGCTCTTCTCGGCGGTATTATGGGATTTGCCACCGATGACGTGCGCATCCGCGATTCCTTCCAGATCGCGACAGACAACGGAATCGAATATTCTTTCATTCCGAACAACGTAGAAACCGACGTACACCCGAATACCGTCGATATCCTGATGGTAAATGAAGAAGGGCAGGAGATGACGATCCGCGGAGAATCTCTCGGTGGCGGAAAAGCCCGCCTGTGCCGGATCAATGGTGTGGAGGTTGATTTTACCGGAGAATACAGCTCGATCGTCGTCGTCCAGAAAGATGCACCGGGCGTTGTTGCTTACATTACCAAATGCCTCAGTGAGCTTGGAATCAATATCGCATTCATGCGTCTGTTCCGCGAATCCAAAGGAAATACCGCTTATACCATCGTAGAATCCGATGATCTGGTACCGGAAGATATCGCAGATACAATCAGAAGAAACAAAAATGTATACAACGTTATGATTGTTCAGATGTAATTGGAAGGAGAATACAGATTATGGATTTTAGAAATGCAAAAGAATTATTAAAAGTCTGTCAGGAACAAGACCTTTCAATTTCTGCTGTGATGCTTCAGAGAGAGCTCACAGAGGGAGAACAGGATCCGGAAGAGACAGACCGCAAAATGGATCGTGTTCTTGAGATCATGAAATCAGCCGCTTCTACTCCGATCCATACCCCGGTCAAATCCATGGGTGGACTGATCGGTGGCGAAGCAAAAAAGATCTCAGATCACAAAGATACCGGAAAAGGTCTTTGCGGAGATCTTCTGGAAAGAGCTGTCATTTACGCGATGGCAACTCTGGAAACCAATGCTTCCATGGGTGTGATCGTAGCTTCCCCGACTGCCGGATCTGCCGGTATCGTTCCGGGACTTCTGCTTGCCCTCCAGGAAACCTATGATCTTTCCGATGAACAGATCAAGCAGGGACTTTATAATGCCAGCGCGATCGGTTATCTTGCTATGCGCAATGCAACTGTCGCCGGAGCAGTCGGTGGATGTCAGGCAGAAGTCGGAATCGCATCTGCAATGGCGGCATCTGCAACCGTTGAACTGATGGGCGGATCCCCGGAACAATCCCTTGCCGCAGTATCCACTGTTCTTATGAATATGCTCGGTCTGGTCTGCGATCCGGTCGGCGGGCTGGTCGAATATCCTTGCCAGAACCGTAATGCTGCCGGTGTGGCAAATGCAACGATCGCTGCAGAGATCGCCCTTTCCGGAGTACGCCAGCTGATTCCATTCGATGAAATGCTGGAAGCGGTGTACACTGTAGGAAAGCGTCTTCCGGCAGAGCTTCGGGAGACAGCTCTCGGCGGATGCGCAACGACACCGTCTGCATGCGCAGCCTGCCATATGTGTGATTAAGCTGTGTAATGTTTTGCAAATATAGACCAGCACACACTGCTTACAATTTTACGATATAAAAAGCTTCTTTTTCAGAAACGGCCCTCCTGTTTTTCTGAAAAGAAGCTTTTTTGTTTACTTATTTTGATTTTCTCACTTACTATTATGACATCTCATAATAATGCGCATAAATTCCACCCTGCTCAAGCAATTCATCATGATTTCCCCGTTCAGCGATTCCATTATTTGCAACCACAAGAATCTCATCCGCATTGCGGATCGTAGAAAGCCGGTGTGCGATCGTGATCGTGGTCCGGTTCTTCGCAAGCTCTTCCAGGCTCTGCTGGATCCAGCGCTCACTCTCATTGTCAAGCGCACTGGTCGCCTCGTCCAAAATCAATATCGGCGGATTCTTAAGAAATACTCTTGCAATCGAAATCCTCTGCTTCTGTCCACCCGACAGACGGGTTCCTCGTTCTCCTACAAAGCTGTCATATCCATCCGGCAGGGACATGATAAATTCATGGATATTTGCCTTCTTCGCCGCATCGATAATTTCTTCCATCGATGCCCCCGGTTTTCCATAAGCAATATTTTCCCTGATCGATCCACAGAACAGATAGACATCCTGCTGTACCAGTCCGATCTGGCTTCTCAGGCTTTCCAGTGTCAGCTTTCTTACATCCTGCCCGTCGATCGTGATCACACCTCCGGTCACATCATAAAATCTTGGAAGCAGGGAACAGATTGTCGTCTTTCCACTTCCCGACGGTCCCACAAGGGCAATGGATCTGCCAGCCGGGATCTTAAAAGATACCCGATCCAGTACCGGCGTATCATCATCACTGTAATGGAAAGAAACATTTTTATATTCCACTTCACCCTTTACATTTTCAAGTGGCTCCGCATCCGGTGCATTTACAATCTCCGGCTCCGTCTCCACAACATCCAGAAAGCGCCGGAAACCGGAAAGACCTTTCTGCATCATCTCGGTAAGCTCCACAAGAATCTGGATCGGACTGATAAAAATTCCGATGTATAGCGCATACATGGCAAGATCGGCAGCTTCCATTTTCCCATGTGCGATCAGCCATCCGCCGAACACTAATGTGATCAGATACATCATTCCCTGGAAGAAAAGATTGCCGCTCATAAAGCTTCCCATACAATGATAGTTTGCATCCTTGGATACCAGAAATCCTTCATTGCTTTTCTCGAATTTCTCCCGTTCAATCTTTTCATTTGCAAAAGACTGCACCACACGGATTCCCGCAAGCGTATCCTGCAGACTGGAATTGACATCCCCGATCTTTCTCCGGTTGTCCATAAAAGTCTCCTGCATCTGACGGTTCTGCTTATAAGAAAAGATCAGCATAAATACAACCATCACAAGCAGCGGAATCGCCAGTCTCCAGTTAATAAGAAACAAAAATGTAAACGAACCAACGATTTTAATTACGGATATAAATAAATTCTCCGGTCCATGGTGTGCAAACTCGGAAATATCAAACAGATCCGATACCAGCTTACTCATCATCTGTCCGGAATTATTCTGGTCATAATAAGAAAAAGAAAGTCTCTCATAATGATCAAATAACTTCTGGCGCATATCCCGTTCCATATGTGCCCCCATCATATGACCCTGATAACTGACATAATATTTACAAAATGTCTGTATGATATACATCACAAGCAAAGCCAGTCCGATCGGCAGAAGTGCTCCAAGGATCTGTGACGGATCCTCTGTAAATAAAGTCTTTGTCAGTGTTCTTAAAATCTGTGGAAATGCAAGATCCACCAGACTGATGATCGCCGCACAGATCAGATCCAGAAAGAATACTGTCCTGTACGGCGCATAATATTTTACAAATTTTTTCAGTGTATGCATCACTTTCTTTTGTGCAATGTCCGGATTCCCCGTTTTATCACACTTTACCTCCTTATCCCCAAAATCTTATATTGTTATTATATCGGGAATCTTTCGTTATTTCCACCTTATTCTCAAATTACTTTTGGAATTTCCCTTCTTTATCCATTTTCCCGTTTTCACGGAATTCTTCATAAATCTGCCGGTAATCTTTTTCAAAAATACTGTTCTTCCGGTAAATGAACATGATATCATGCCTGAGTTTAAAATCATTTAACCGAATCACCTGCAGCTCTTCTTTTCCTTTTATGGTCGCCTGATAGAAAAAAGTTACCCCAAGTCCTGCCTGGAGCATTTTCTGGATTACTCCGATGTTTCCGATCTCTGTCAGGTTGGCAAAGTCAGATACCTGAAGTCCTCTCCTTTTCAGCTCATTTTCCAGAATTTCTCTGGTTCCCGAGCCTGGTTCCCGCAGAATGATCCGTTCCGTAAATAAATCTTTTATCGATGCTCCCCTGAATCTTTCCGCAATTTTTTTATTTCCTGCTGCCACATATTCTTCCTGACTATAAAGAAGATACTCATATTCATCTTTTGGAAATTCTCCCTCGATGATTGCAAAATCCAGTTCTCCTGCATCAAGTTTCATAAGCAGCTCCTTTGTATTTGCCACCTCCACCCGGATATGACTCTCCGGATGATTTAGGATAAACCGTTCTAAATCCTCCGTTATCATAAATTCTGCCACGGAAAGTGTTGCACCAAAAGCATAATTCTGCACGTCTCCTGCCGCATGTCTCATTTTTTCCTGCATGTGAAATTCGTCATGCTTCATCGTAAGTGCTGACCTTTTTAAGATCTCGCCTGCTCTTGTAAGCTCCATTCTTTTCCCATTATGTGCAAAAAGCTCCACTCCGTAGGTCTGCTCCAGAAAATGAATATGCTGGGAAACTGCCGGTTGCGTCAGATTCAGCTCTTTCGCCGCTTTGGTGTAATTCATATACTTGCATACCGTTAAAAATGTATCCATGCGAAAATCCTGCATTCGTTTCTCTCCTCACTGAAATAAATTTTTCTTAACTTCTTTCCATCTATCATAATATATTTTTATTGTTTTATAAATATATATAATTTAATTTTATTGTATTTTTGTGTTATGATAGGCACTGTTATATGAGAGTAACTTATTTATTTCACTTGAAAGGGGTATTTCTATGAATTTTATAACAAAATGTTGGAAAGGCATCTTACTTTGTCTGGTCATCGCCGTTCCATGCTGGTTCCTCGGACAGACATTTCCAATCATCGGCGGACCGGTATTCGGTATCCTTGCCGGAATGATCATTACTTTATTATTAAAAGACAAATCCATGTTTCAGGACGGTATTACTTTTGTGTCAAAGAAGGTTCTTCAGTACGCTGTAATCCTTCTCGGTTTCGGACTGAATCTCTCCGTGATTCTGGAAACCGGAAAACAGTCACTGCCAATTATCGTAACAACGATTTCAACGTCCCTGATCATTGCATATCTGTTACATAAAGTTATGCATGTACCGGGAAATATTTCCACACTGGTCGGTGTCGGATCTTCCATCTGCGGAGGCTCTGCAATTGCCGCAACAGCACCGGTCATTGATGCGGATGATGAAGAAGTTGCACAGGCAATCTCTGTTATCTTCTTTTTCAACATGCTCGCCGCACTGTTCTTCCCGTCACTTGGTGCACTGCTTGGATTTTCAACCAAAAGCGGGGAAGCCTTCGGTATCTTTGCCGGAACTGCGATCAACGATACCTCTTCCGTAACTGCAGCAGCTTCCACCTGGGATTCGCTCTACGCCCTCGGTTCTGCCACACTGGATAAGGCAGTTACGGTCAAACTTACCAGAACGCTCGCGATCATCCCGATCACACTGGTTCTCGCATTTATCCGGACACGCAGCTCCAAAGCCGAAGGAAAGAAAGTGGAATTTAAAAAGATTTTCCCGATGTTCATCCTCTACTTTGTTCTCGCTTCCGTGATCACAACGATCGCAACTTCAGCCGGCGTATCCGCAGATGTATTTACTCCGCTGAAGACACTCAGCAAGTTCTTCATCGTCCTCGCCATGAGTGCAGTCGGTCTGAATACGAATATCATCAAGCTGATCAAAACCGGCGGCAAACCACTCGCTCTTGGTTTCTGCTGTTGGATCGGTATCACGATCGCCAGTCTTTCCATGCAGCATGTGCTTGGAATCTGGTAAATGAAAATCTTTCTCATACTTCAAAAGCCTTGCATAAAGCAGGGCTTTTTCTATAATACAGCTTGCCGATGCCAGCAAGCTGTTTCTCTTATTATCCTTATATCTTATACAATTACTTCCAAAATCCTTTTCCCTTGATACTCCAAGTTCTGGATTCCGCGCTTCTTATTTTTATTAAAAATTGAAACTTAACAAATATCCCCTGTCCTGTTTATAGTATTCCAGATATTCAAACAGCTGCTCTCTCTACTTCTATATTTTTTCTGCCGACTGCATTACTTGCACATTAGAATGTCCAGAAAAGGGAATGTCCATGCCATAACACTAAACATTCCCTTTCTCATGGTTGATTTTTCATTATCTGTAATTCTCCGATTCCCACATTCGAAAACTCTCTCAGATTTTATTTTTCGATTCACCACTACTACACAGCTTTTCTGATGGATATTTCTCCCTTTTTCCACATCTCAAAATACAGATCAAATCCTAACTTCATTATACTATCCAGACTTTCTCAAATTTCCATTTATATAGATGGCAAAAAGGGCAGCATACAGGATTTTGCTCCTGTATGCTGCCCTCATCATATGGTGTATTTGAAAGTTTTTAACGTGTTGTCATTATCCTTCGATACTGATATATTTCTTCTCTTCTACTGCTGGTTTTACTTCTTTCTTCGGGACAAAGAGTTTCAGGATACCATGCTTAAACTCAGCCTTGATATCTTCTTCCGTGATATCTTCACCTACATAATAACTTCTCTGGCAGGCTCCTGCGTAACGTTCACGACGGATGTACTTACCAGTTTCTTTCTCCTGCTCATCCTGATCCAGTCCTTTGGCAGCGCTGACTGTCAGATATCCGTCATTCAGTTCTGCTGTAACTTCATCTTTCTTGAATCCCGGAAGATCGATCTCCAGTTCATAACCATCTTTTTTCTCTTTGATATCTGTCTTCATCAGATTGCCTGCATGATGTCCATACAGTTTTCTCTGGATCTTACGATCTGCTTTATCATCATAAAATGGAAAATCAAAGAAATCATCAAATAAGTTATCATTAAAAATACTAGGCATTAACATAAGTCGTTCCTCCTTATAAATCTATCTGAATTTAGCTAACTTTCTTTTTAAGCGGCTGCCTCATCTGGCAGCCTTGTAACCGGACGCTTACAATCCGCATTCTGATTATCCCTCAATGGAAATGTATTTTTTCTGTTCTACAGCAGGTTTTGCTGCTTCTTTCGGTACGAACAGTTTCAATGTACCGTCTTCAAATTTGGCTTTGATGTCTTCCTGTTTGACACCGTCGCCTACATAAAAGCTTCTGCTGCAGGATCCACTGTAACGTTCACGGCGGATGTACTTGCCATCTTCAGCTTTTTCATCTTTCTTCGTGTTCGTCTCAGCACTGACTGTCAGATAACCATCTTTCAGTTCTGCTTTTACATCTTCTTTTTTAACTCCAGGCATGTTCATCGTTACTTCATAGCCTTTATCGGTATCTTTTACATCCGTTGTCATAAGTCCGGATTCACTGTAATCATATCCTCCAAATGGTTCTCCAAAGAAATCATCCAATAAGTTCTCTCCAAAAATACTAGGCATTAACATAAGTCATATCTCCTTTCAAAAGACATTTATTAATTTATTTAGCACATTCGGATTTATTCTGAAGTGTTGTTGTCATCTCAAACACCGGTCGGTGGAATCTTTATCATCTCTTTTTGTTCCCCCTCCTTTGTTCTAGTTGTAATATAACACTTGTTATTAGCACTGTCAAGAGGTGAGTGCTAATTTTTTGAGATTTTTTTTGCAAACCTTGATTTTACGAGGTTTGCAACACTTTTTCTTCCTTATAATCATCACTTTTTCTTGGTTTGACACCATTTTGACACCAATTTTTTATTTTTGGTGTCAGCTAATTGCTACGCTTTCCAGCCTTGTGATTTCACTCTCAATTCTGGACATCTCACTTACATGGTTATATACGTCCATTGTTACATCTATGTGGGCGTGTCCCATAATATATTGAAGAACTTTTACGTCTATTCTCTTTTCTGCCATTCTGGTACAAGCCGTATGTCGCATAATGTGAGCAGATACCTTTGGTAACACCCATGATTGATTACTCATAGAAGCACCACCTTGTATGACAATAGATTTTTAAAATTTAATCGTTGTCTTTTTTGTAATCGTATAAATATATTCCTCTGGTGTAGGTATTCTGTTTCCAAAGTATTGTTTAAAACGGTTTTTGTTCTTCAATGTCCGAACTATTTATAATATTGTCGATAGTCGCTTGTATTTCTGCCTTAAACTCCGATGTGGACATTCCTTTTGTTTTTGCACCGGCTTTTAAGATTGCTTGTATGTCTTTTCTATTTATTCCAATCATAAAGAATCCTTTCGATTTTACAAATGTCGCAGATTCACACGATATTCTCTTAAAGATGCTTCATCGGCATTGGAAATCTGATATTCCAAATGCTTAATCAATTTCTTCTTGTCGGCTGGCAGATTACCACGAACCTGTATTAAATTAGACGCACCATCAGTCACAATTCTTGTGTTTATTGTAAGATTTTCAACAAGTGTCTTTAATTCAATAAGTTTTTCTATTTCACTTTCTTCTTTCCAGTTTCCCTTTTGAATTTCTTGATACAATTCAGATGTCTTATAAATCGTCAACATAGAAGATTCAATGATTTTAGGATTTAACTGCTTGAAAAGCATTGCTGTCTTTTTCGCACCGACCTCTCCATGACCAGCTCCATAAATTCCTGTTAAATAAAAGAAATTATAGCTGATTCCGGCTTCGTCCAATTTTCTACATTGTTCTAATACATCTTTCGACTGGAAGCCTTTATTCATAAAGGTAAGAGATTCATCATCACCTGTTTCCACACCAATCGTAATACCATCATAGTGCAATCGGTTTTATTGCCGAACCGGATAAACCACCTGTTTTATTTGCAACACAGAATTTCCTTTTCTGTACATCTATTCTCATACCTGTAATTGTGTTGATTAGAGAAATAGAATCTGCTCCACCTGCTTCAACCGCTTTTGCTATTTCTGTTATATCAGTTACATTAGGTGTTAATTTCATGGAGATAGGCTTTTGGGTTATCTTTTTTATTTCACTGGTAATGTATTCCACCATCTTTGGCTCTTGCCCAAATGCAATGCCACCATGTTCAACATTCGGGCATGAAATATTGATTTCCAGCATATCGACAACAGTTTCAGATAGTGTTTCTACAACTTGTAAGTAATCAGACACTGAATTGCCACACACATTAACAATTATTTTAGTATCAAATTTTTGAAGAAAGGGAATATCACGCTCTATAAATACGTCAATTCCAGGATTTTGTAATCCAACAGCATTTATCATTCCACTGCTTGTTTCCATGATTCTGGGGGCTGGATTTCCTTCCCATGGAGTTAATGAAACGCCTTTAGTAACTACTGCACCTAGTTGGTTCAAATCTACAAATTCACTATATTCTTGTCCAGAGCCAAATGTTCCAGACGCAGGCATTATCGGATTTTTAAATGTAATTCCTGCAATATTGATTGATGTGTTAATTGTTGTCACCGCCTTTCTTATTTCAAATTATAGCAAGTATGTAAAACTTGAAAAGTACTGTCTTTTTTTGTTTATAGTGCTGAAAATAATACTAAGTATAAAAAACAATAGTACATTGCAATAATGAATCTAAAAAGATATAATACCATTAAAGGAGGGATTTTATGAGTAATATGAAATCGCCACTTCCTCAATGTGCGTCCATGGTTCGTATCCAAAATATTTTAAGTGGAAAGTGGAAAATAACTATTTTGTGGTATATTTCAGAATATGAAATTCAAAGATTCGGGGAACTACGCCGAAGATTAGGCGATATTACACAGTCTACTCTGACGAAACAGCTTAGAGAATTGGAGCAAGATGGGTTTATCTCACGATATGTATATCAAGAAGTCCCCCCGAAAGTAGAATATTCTTTAACTGATTTAGGGAAAAGTTTTGTACCGATTCTTCAAGATATGAAAAAATGGAGTGATATACATTTAATGTGATATTTAGGCTTGCTATGCGTAGTTTCTACGACAGCAAGCCTTTTGTCTTATTTAATAATCTTCCAGTTATCGTCCTTATGTAACACAAGTTCATACTGTGAGATTTGTGTCATTTTCGACTTGTTATCCAGATACTTCACAGACATACTGACCTTAAGATTATCGCCATCTTTGGTAAAAACAGGATTTACCAGTTCTGAAAATACATAGTCGCCGGATACAGGAGCAATCACACCGTCTTTGACATAATAGGCAAGTTCTTTTTCCGTAGCTGTCGGATAGAGCTTAAAGAATGTTTCCAAGAAAGCGGTAGCGTCCTTGACAGTATCGGAGCTGACACTGACATTTCTGCAATAAATCCTCTATACCGCCACAATAGGGAATCAACTCTTTATATGCCTGCTGAACTTCTGGCTGTAAATCCATGTAATCAAAGTACAGCTTATTTAATCGTCTGACACTGGTTGTTTTTACAATATCGCCAGCAAAAGGGAGCTTCATATCAATGATTTGATAATCGCCACTGTCAGCTTCCACACCGAACAGGTCACGGAACAGCTCATAAGCAATGGGTAAATCAAACCAGCGAGAGGTTTTATCCTCTGCTGATTTTGTCGTTTCAATCAATACGCTACATTCTCCCATCATAATTCAGTCCTTTCTTCTAATTTTGAGCATGAAAAAAGCAGTCGATCATAAATGAAAGACTGCTTTAAATCATATTCTTTATTACTTTGTATGGAGATTTAACTGATTGTCTATGTCCCGTCCGGCATACATTACTCTAAGTATTGTTACAACTTTTTTATCGTTGTCTGGAATATAAAGTACCACATAATTATCTACTGGCAATACACGAAGCCCACGGCTTTTCCACGGTTCTTTTTCATATTTTCGATAACGCTCTGACATCGTATCCAAACTTAATATCTGTTCTTCTAGACGGTCAAGCTGTCCGATTGCATTTTCCGGCGATTGTAATTCAAAAGCAATATATTCAAAAATCCCTCTCAAATCACTGTCAGCCTGTTCGGATACTTCTACTTCATATATCATAAGCCATAATCCTTGCGAATGTCAGCAAAGGCTTTCTTCGCATTTTTTGTCCGTCCAGCCTGCATATCCGCATATCCTTTCTCCAATTCTTCATTGAACTCTGCTTCTGATAATGTGCTGATATCAACAGGTCTGGCAGATGGTATTTTTACTTCAAACGGAAGTCCTCTCTGTAAGATAATCTGTTTATAAAACATATTGATAGCACTGGAAGCAGGGATACCAAGTGTAGACAGGATACTTTCTGCTTTTTCTTTGACATCTGGTTCAATCCTTGCATATAAATTTGCTGATTTTGTAGCCATATAAAACATCTCCTTTCGTGAGTAGTGTTTCCATCTATCTTTATTATATGCAAATGTCCGCACAATAGCAATACCATTTTTACGCTCCAATAATCTTATTGAATAACTGTAACAATACGTCTTTTACGCCGGATGCATTGAATACAAGACCAACGGCTACCTTTCTTAACTCCAGTCACATTTGTTTTCCTGACAGCATTGGAAAAGAGCCCTAGCCTTTGCAGGAAGATTGTCTGCATTGTAGTATCCGTCATAATAATTCCATCAAATGAGTGAAAGTCTCTGCTCTTTGGCAAAGTATTCGATAACACGGCTATATTTTTTCTGAAGCCGTTGCTATTTGTAGAGAATCACTCTTGTCTCGTATGGCTGCAAAATTCCTTCTACATGGTTTTTGTAGTTTGTGATCAGCTCTTCGCCTTTGTTTTCTTCGAACAGTTCGCATGGGACTTCCTTATTTATAAAGTTGCATGCTACCACCAGTTTTTCGTTTCCAAGCGTTCTCTCATATGCATAGATATCATCATTATCTTTCCAGCAGTCCGTGGAATACTCCTTCCACGATCACTTCATACTGGTGACGCAGCCGGATCAGTTTCTGATAGTAGTAGAATACACTATCCTTGTCTTCCAGTGCTGCTTTTGCATTAATCTGTGTATAATTTTTGTTTACACTGATCCAGGGGGTTCCCATAGTAAATCCTGCATTTGCGCTGTCATCCCACTGCATTGGTGTTCTGGCATTGTCACGGCTGATCATCTTCAGGCAGTTCAACATTTCTTCTTCTGTCATCAGCCCGCTTTCTGTATACTCTTTGTATGCATTGATCGATTCGATGTCTCTGTAATCACTGATCGATTTGAAATATGCATTTGTCATACCTATTTCTTCTCCCTGATAAATATATGGGGATCCTTTTAACATATGCAGACAAGTTGCAATCATCTTTGCAGATATATCCCAGTACTTTTATATCAAGAGTTCTCCAAAGGAGAACTTTCCTACAAAGTGAAAAAAGCCGTCCATTTCTGAACGACTGGGAATAGAAAAGGAACGCCAAAAGTGTACGTTCCGTAGTCTATAAAGTATTTAATTTTTCTCTCTGGTGTGCTATCTGACGCCAATTTTGACCCCAAATTTCTGAAAAATGACGATTTTTGATGAACAGCTACAAATTTTCAAAATCCGTGAATTCCTTGTAAACAGGGCGTTACGGAACTATATGAAACTAGACAAAACCAACGTCACAATAACAAGAGGTGAGTGCTAATTTTTTTGTGAAGAATTTGTGAACGCTACGAGCCATGCAAAATGGTAAAAATAAACGCCCTGCAAGTTTATGATCAGTTTTCAGTGCTTTTTTCATATTACTTTATTGAATATCCCTCATTCTGCCTATATAAGTAAAACTTAGCGAAACTTAAATTAAATCTCTTTCAGACAATTCAATTTGGATATTCACCAACTGTGGATTATTTCTCAGTGCACCAGTTTCCAACTTACCGCCTGCTGCCTTGCATCCACAAATCTCTTATAAATACCTTCCTGTTTCATTAATTGCTCATGTGTTCCCTGCTGTGCAATTCTTCCTTTTTCAACAACCACTATCTGGTCTGCATGTCTGACTGTTTTTAATCTGTGGGCAATCATAATAATCGTTTTTTCCTTTGTAAGTGCATCTACTGCATCCATCAGTTCCTTTTCATTCTCCGGATCAACATTTGCCGTTGCTTCATCCAATATGACGATTGGCGCATCCTTCATAATCGCTCTGGCTATCGAAATACGCTGCTTCTCACCACCGGAAAGTGTGGCTCCTCCTTCTCCGATCACTGTGTCATATCCATTTGGAAGTTTGCTGATGAAATCATGACAACATGCTTTCTTCGCCGCTTCCACCACTTCCTCATGACTTGCATCCTGGCGTCCGAATTTAATATTATTCTCAATGGTGTCTGCAAACAAATACACAGACTGAAATACAAATGAAAAATTACGCATCAGACTGTTCATACTATAGTCTTTTACATTCACGCCTCCAAGTGTCACTTCCCCTGAATCCACATCCCAGAATCTGGCGATCAGATTGCAAAGTGTTGATTTTCCTCCACCAGATGGTCCAACGATTGCTGTCGTCGTTTTCTGCGGAATAGAGAGCGATATATCATCAATGATCTTCCGTTTGTCATAAGAAAACGAAACATTAGAAAGTCTGATATCGTAATTTTCCGGCTGTATTTCTTTACCGTCGATATCCATGGTATCCAGCTCCAATATTGCATTTGCTTTATCTACACATACGCTTACCACATGTAAAAGAGATGAATAATTTCCTGCACATTCCAGACTGGCATAAAGCATAAATGCTGAAATTGTCATACCGATCGCATAGACCGCACTCATAGTTCCATTAATATAAAAATATGCACTGCAAGCCACGATCACAGCACCTGTAATTTTGGTTATCACACTTTGCAGAAAATGATAGGGCACAAACAGCATTTCCATCTTTGTATTGATCTTTTCACATGCTTCATTTGCATCATTTAATCTTTTCGCCTGTTTCCCAAGCAAGTTATATGATTTAACTTCTGATATTCCCTGCAGATACTCCATGATCTGGTTTACAAGCTCCGTATCGCATACCACTTTTTGCTCTGAATCTTTTTTACCCGCATTCTGCATCACAGAATTGACCCCAAAGAAAATAAGTACTCCTGCTGCAGCTATCAGTCCGATTCTCCAGTCAAAAATAAACAGCATAAGAATGATCATTGATGTTTCCAGAATTCCCTGCATTGTCAGCATAACCACTCTCGCAGCCACATCGCCAAGTATTTCCATTGTATTGGTTGTAATGGAAGAAATTTCCCCGATACTATTGGAATTGAAATACCCCATCGGCAGATATCGCAGATGTTCTGCAATCTTGATTCTCATAAAAGCACTTGCATTATATCCTCCCTCTGTCTGAAGCACTGTAGAGTATCTCTTGCAGATTACGTCGACTACAATTGCAAGAACCATAATCGCAACGGAGCCTCCAATATATTTTCCTGTCGGTTTCCCACTCAGCAGACCAATCAGTATGTACATAATAGCCGGAATCTTCATTGCTGAGGCAAGAGCCTCTATGAGTCCGATCACTATCGACAGTTTAAATTTATTGCCATTTTCCCTGCCTGAAAAACGAAAGAATTTTGCCAGAATCCCAAACATATCATTCTCCCTCCTTCACCGTATCTTTTACAGAAATATGGGCATTCCACATTTCCTTATAAAGCGGGCATGACACCAGAAGTTCCTCATGTGTGCCATGTGCTGTTACATTTCCATCATTTACAACAAAGATCTGGTCACTGTCCTTAACAGTAGAAAGTCTGTGTGCTATTACGATCAGGGTCTTCCCTGCTACCAGTTTTGCGATAGAATTCTGCAGAATTGCCTCATTTTCCGGATCTGTGTAGGCAGTTGCCTCATCAAGGATCACGATCGGAGCATCCTTTAACATTGCTCTTGCAATGGAGATACGCTGCCTCTCGCCACCTGACAGATGTCCTCCTGCACCTCCTACAACCGTATCAAATCCATTCTCCAACTGCATGATAAATTCATAGCATCCACTTTTCTTTGTCACCTCGATGATCTGTTCATCTGTAGCATCCGGATTTCCCTGTCTGATATTTTCACGGACTGTTTCATTAAACAGATAATTGTCCTGTGCAACATATGCAATTTTCCGATTAAAATCTGCAAATGCCAGTTCTTTGACATCAACTCCACCGATTTTGATGCTTCCGGAATCCACATCCCACAGGGACGCAATCAGCTTTGCGATGGTCGACTTGCCGCTTCCGGAAGGTCCTACGATTGCATTTACCGTTCCTGCTTTCAGCTCCATAGTTACTCCGTGCAGGATTTCTTTGTCGTGATAACCAAATCTGACATCTTCAAGAGTAACGGAGTTATCTTTTGGAACACTTTTACTTTTCTCTGGACGTTCAAGCTCCGGCTGTTCCAGAATTCCTGTCACTTCACCAACAATCACTCCGATCTTGCCAAGATCATCTGTATAGGAACCCACTGTGATCAACGGTCCAACGATTCCAAGTGATAAAATAATGCAGATGACAAAATCTGAAATCGCAAGTGTTCCATTGGCTACATAATGTGCCCCAAACGGCAATACCGTAAGAAGCGTATAAGGTGTGACCACCATCATCAGTCCATGAAAGATCGAGCACCGTTTCATCCAGGAAATAAAGGAATCTGCATAAGCCATAGCCGCCTTTGTAAATTTTGCATAAGAACTTTCTGTCTTTCCAAATGCCTTGATCACTTCGATTCCGTCAATATATTCCACTGCCGCATCATTCAGATCTTTTGTTGTCTGAACCGTTCTCTCGAAGCTTGGTTTATAATCCAGCATCATTCCAAAATAAGAGAATAGTCCAACAATAACCGGCACCAATGACCAGAGTGCCAGTCTCCAGTCTGTCAGAAAGAAATAGATTAAAATCACAACCGGTGCCAGCAGATTGGACGTGAATTCCGGGACAATATGCGCCAGTGTCGTCTCGATACTGTCGATTCTTTCCACCATGATATTTTTAAATGTACCGGAGGGTGTATCCTTTACATAACCCAGCGGCACCCGCGCCAGCTTGTCACAGCAGGTTTCTCTTATATTTGCGAGTACCGCAAACGTTGCTTTATGTGACAATGCTGTCGAGAGCGAATGAAACAGTTCTGCAATGATAAACGACAGTGCAATGAAAACTGCTTTTGCAAGATATGGTTCAAACTCCTTTTCACCACTTAAAAACAGCTTAACTACATCTGCAATGATAAAATACGGAAAAATCTTAAAAATCACATTTCCTATTGCAAGTAACACACTCCACACATAGGCAATTCTTTTTTGTCCGGCCCATGTCAGGATCCAACTGACTGCCGACTTCTTTTTTTCTTTCACATCTGTTCACTCCTTACGTTCGTTTTATTGTTTCGTTTTATTGTTTTACCTTCTATTAGTTCGCACTAACCACCATATAATAAAATAGGTGGTTTACTGGCATCAACCACCTGATATTATTATCCTGTCTGAACTTTATTCAGAAATCCAGAACCTGCAACACACATAACCTATTCAGAATTCCTGCATCAGTTATACTGGAAATTCAATATTCCACAATCGTTCCCAGCCACCTGTATTAAATTCTTTCAGTTGATGTACATTTTTCTTTGCAGTCTCCCTGTCTATATCATGCTCAATAATCTGAAATACTGATGAAAAAAATCCCGTATAGATCATATGCATAAGACTTTCCTCTACAGTCGGTATTTTGACACCGTTCTCTTTCATTTTTTCCATATATTTCAGGCTGGACTTCATTTCCCGCTCTACCATATTGTGTATGAATAGTTCAAATTTTCCACTGTCTCCGCATTTCAACAATAATCTGAAATTATCATAATGATCATAGATATAATCAACCATCTGCTCCATCCCATCACTGGATGTATCCGACATATTCCTTGTCTGATCACTGGCAGAAAGCTTTTCAAACTCCTCAACAATCTGGTCATAAATCTGATAAATATGTTCCATATAGGGATCCGTCAGCGCATCAAAAAGTGCCTCTTTCGTCGGATAATATTTGTAAAATGCGCTAGTAGTAAGCCCTGCATCTTTTACAATATTTCTTAAAGATGCTCCTGTCAAACCATCTTTCAGAAAATGTTTTCTGGCTGTATCTAATATGTTTTTCTGTGTATCTTCTGCTTTCGTCGACATGCTTTTTGTATCCTCAAAATTTTCTTTTCATAAATATAACAGTGTTATATAGCACTGTTATATTTTAACTCATTATAGGAATTTGTCAAGTCTACTGTTTAGATTTTCTTTATCTTTTATCTATCTACTCTTTTCCATTTTGCAACAGCATTTCTTACCCGCCAGTCAATATCCAGACGTGCTCTGCGACATTCTTTCGGATGTTTTCTTGCTGCCTGAAATGCCAGTTTCACAAAGAGTCCGGATCCAACCGGGAGCATTGTCTTTAGCATGCTCTCCGGAAAAACGAAATGGGTTCCATGCTCATAAATGACATAATCCAATCTGCATGTGTGTGAATGTTCTTTCATACGCTGCTTCATACGGCGGATATATTTTACAGTATCCCACAACACATCATCTTCCGCACCAATTAACAATACTGTTCCATGGATTTTTTCAATCTTGATCATCTCGTCTTCTGTGATTGGATGAGCCTTTTCCGAGTCATCAAACAGTTTTCTTGAATTAATCATATCACCGGTCCGTTTTGTTTCTTTCTTAATCACATGCCAGTAATCCGGATGTTTGTAGCAAAAAGGCATATACGGAAGGGGTTCTCCTTTGTAAGAAAAAAGAGATTCTCCTTCAATCGGCCATTCCTTACAGCCATCTTTTTTGCCCTGCATAAACCCCTGCCAGATAAAATCACTCGGTGTCAGACCTATCGTTAATGTAATATTCTCAAAATAAGAAGCGGCAGTCAATGCAAGTGTTCCTGTAGTAGATGCCCCGACAATTCCTATCTTCTGATTACTATTCATTTTTAACCAATTGATTGCTTTCTCTATACGTTCCAATGGATAATTATGATGTCCATAATCTTTTTTTCCAGGTGACATTGTCATCACATTTACGCCAAGTTTATGTAGCCATTTCACGGATGTACGCGCCAGATAATCCTCTGGATCATCCCCGATCATTGCTATCATTGCACAGTCTGAGCCTGTTTTACATTTCCAGTATGCACCATAAAATCCATCTGTTTCCACATCAAAATGTCTTTTCTTCATTTGTATCATCTCCTTAATATCGGCCACGTTTCTCCAAAACTATTATTTTGTTTGAGATATTCCGAACAGCCGGAATCTTACCTATTACACAATAAACAGGCATAAGCTCTTTCATTCCTTCAACAAGACTGACTTCCTGCCGAACAGAAAATGCCGGCACAATTCTTTGCAGTTCTGTTCCGTTCTTAACTCCCCATGTGAATTTTGCATTGCTTCCCTCTATGGATTTCTCTTTCATATGCTTTACAACAAAGGGTGACATGGTTTCGACCATTACTGTAACTTTCTGAAATGATTTATCAATAATAGAAAACATCTTCCTGATATCTTTCTCATACAAATACATTGTAAGTCCTTCGATTATTACCAGAATATTCTTACCGTGATAATCGATATCATCTATGTAGGAATCATCCATTGCAGACTTTGCAATCTGATACACCGGATCAGTTTCGGTAAGGAACTGGCTCCTTATTTTCATTGTTTCCGGAAGGTCTACATTATACCAGCGCAGATATTTTTCCTTCATCCGGTAGCATCTGGTATCCAGTCCGCATGCAATATTTACGACAACTGTATTTTCATGCTTCTTCAAATATTGCTCAACCATCTGGTCTAATACAATTGTTCTTGCAATCACACCATAGTTCATAGCGTTATCTTTATCTGCTATAGAAAAGTCATAGTCCAGCTTTTCCACAAGTTCTACTGCAATCTCATCTTTGATCTTTGCATTTTGTTTTTTTGTTTCTTTTGCTCTTGCATACAGGGTCTGTACCATCGTTTCCGGCACACCTGTCACATTCACTTTTTCTTTCATTATCTGTCGCCTTCCACTGCCTTTCTTACTTCTTCCACCCACTCTGCACTATGACAGCAAAACAGTTCTTCATGCTGCATGTTATGTCTCCGAATATCCGGATTTTTAAAATAAGTACAATATCTCTTTTCATATTTTCTGCCCATCTTTGTTGCGTAAAACACGTGTATCGTAGTTCCCGGCACATCAATTCCATGCTGGACTTTCGTAACCAGATCAGAATAAAACTGATTATAAACACTCTGTTTCGTAATCCATGGATTTCCTCCTTTACCGATTCCAAACATATTCAAAAATCCATTATATAATTCTTTTTTAACCTCATCTGTCTTATTCAGTTTTTTCTGCATAAATTTCGGAAGAGCACCTGTATGTATCATTTTATACATGAAAGGGACTACCATGGATGACTTGATTTTTGCCACAAGACGACCTGCTTCGTCCATATCACTGCTCCCAATAATGCCATGATCTATATGAATTCTTTTTCGCTGAATCAAAAGGGATACAAAACTTCCACCAAGGGAACACCCATACGCTGCTTTAATTCTTCCACCATACTTTTTCTTGATTTCCAGCTCAATCTTTTCACATTCATCTTCCATTGAATAAAATTCTGTTTTCTCATTTGGATCAAATCCATCATAAGAAACTGTTACCGTGTAAAAATAAGAATGTAATCTATCCAGTACATGTTCAAAGCTGCTATACAGGCAACAGGTACCAGGAAATAAAAATATCACTGGTTTACTACTGTCTCCACTTTCATAAAATTTCATATCTGTCCTCCTTTAGTTTTTTCATATAAGCATAAAATTGCTTATGCAGCTCCCTCATTTCATCTGGTGCCTTCCTGGCATGTTGATACATAAATTTATCTCCAAAGCTACTTTCGAATGTAACAGCAAGCATAAGTATTATAACCAGTTTCTGCAAATAAGACCGCATACAAGGATCCAATCACACCTGCACCATAAATCAATATTCTCATAGAAATCCGTCCTCTTTTTCATTTTCAAAAAAACTGCCAGCGCCCATGTTAGTGATATCTAACTCTCATTTTCTAAAAAACCGTGTGAAAACAAAACTATAATTCCACACGGTTTCTTTTCTTATGCATTCAGTATATCACTTTTACTTAGTTAATCAACCAAATTTTGTCTTCATAATATTTAAAATTTCATGTTCATGCGCATTATATTCACTGCACTTGGAATGCAATTTATACCCTCATCTGGTCATTAAAATAATAATTTACATACTCTTCCGAAGATACATTCTAATCAGTATGATTCCCATATTGACAAACACAAATAACACAATTAAATTCACAAGCAGATATTCTCTGATTCCATCTCCTAGCACTGCAATCCCCGAAAGACTTCCAAGTAAAAACATCTGAGAAATTTTATCCCACATTTTTTTGTATCGTTTTATTGCTTCTGCAATCATTACTATCATAATTACCAATATAAAAATTATAGCTACGATTGCCAAAATCCTGATAACCCAGGCTTCTCCCCCCGTATAAGCTATTTTCTGATTGAACCCATTATCATAAGTCGGATATACCAACCATTCACAAAATCGAACATGCCATTTGATCTGCTTCTTTATCCGGCAGTGGTTCTTTTTCTTCCAACTGTTTCAGAATCATTTCTTCCCGTTCTCTGGCTGCCTTATCTACTTCCAGAAGGTATTCTCCAATGGTGTCCTGCAGAAGCATTACCTGATAGATTGAATTTCGATGGTTCTTCAGATAATCTCTGCGAAGAAAACCATACTTGCCAAGTTGCTCCATCTGCTCACCGGATTTATAGGTGAGATTCGGGATCAGATATCCATTTACATTTGTATACGTTATATAAACAGGACATTCGCAATCCGCTTTCGCTACTTGCTCATGAACGCAGTTGCTTCGCTGCCTGCGTTCATTTTATTAGCACTCTCCATTTCTCATCATTTTTTGACCACAAATTTACGACATTTACGACAAATCTGACACTGCTTTACAATACCAGACAAAATGACTGATGCCCCGGAAAGCCTGTAAAATAGCCACTTTCGGGATACACAAGACAGGACAAAAACCGACTTCCATTATCAAGAGGTGAGTGCTAATTCTTTTGTGAACGCTACGAGCCATGCATACGTATATAATTCTTTTTTGTTCTTTCCTTGATATTCTTTGTTGCCATGTATCGCTCAAACAACGTATTTACGGTCAGTTTCTTGACTGATGCATCTGCAATAAGCAGATCATCCATATCCTTATTAATCTTCTTTTCCTTTTCTCGCAGACTCGCCAGATTAGTTGCATAAACCGAATTATGCTTTCCATTTTCTCCTTCTTAATCCCATTTGAAAGAATCTGTGCCAATACGATTGATCGGTTCATCCAAATCATGAAATTTGTTTGCCATTGTTTTTACCTCATTTTTTCAATATCTTCATCATCTGTTTTTTCGATGGCACCTGACCTGCAACAATCAGTTTCCCGTCAATCATCACAGAAGGAGCCGTCATCACTCCCAGCTTTACGATCTCAACCAGATCTGTCACTCTCTCGATTTCCGTATCCATCCCGAGTTCTTCAAGACACTCCTTCACAACCGCATTTGTCTTATCACAATTTTCACAGCCACTTCCGATTACTTTTATATTCATATCCTACCTCCAGATTTAATTATTCAGTTTCATAGGAAGTCCCACACATTCTTCCCACGCTGCCGCGATTT
The DNA here is from genome assembly GCF_027674365.1 of Coprococcus sp. AM11-30B. Lineage (NCBI taxonomy): Bacteria > Bacillati > Bacillota > Clostridia > Lachnospirales > Lachnospiraceae > Coprococcus > Coprococcus sp. AM11-30B. The sequence continues at coordinate 68,048 of NZ_JAQDVB010000009.1, forward strand.
CACGGATCAGTGCAATTCCGATTTTAGAAATAAAGACAAGCTGAGACTTCGGCTGGGCTTTGTAAGGTGCATAATCCCGTTTTTTTCCAACTACGTCAACCTTTTCCCATCCTTCTTTTTCTACTTTAAAGAATCCCTTTACACGGAAAACATCCGGTTCAATCTTTGCAAGGAAAGCTTCCAGCTTTTCCTTCTGGATCTCTCCTGTAAAATCCATGGAAAATGTTTTCGGTTTATTTTTCGATGAATTCGTAGTATCCTCACATTCTGCCCATTTGTACAGCATCAGATCCATATCATAAAACGAACGGTCAATATTTCCATTCGCACTCTCTGTAATTGGGCATACTGGATTAATTTCACGCACTTTGTCTTTCACCTGTTCAATCTGCTCGCTACCCACCAGATCAACCTTTGTCAGAACCGCAAGATTGCAGTGTTTAAGTTGACGGTCAATTGTCTCTGAATCCCCGATCTGATCCAGAAAATTATAACAGTCCACCAGGCAGATGCATCCTCTGAAGTCATATGCCCCAGGCGTCATTACTTCTGTGGCTGCAAGAATTTCTTCTGCATTAGACGGGTCCCCGAATCCAGAGCTTTCCACAAACACATATTCCAGACCTTTCTGTGCCATCTGCGTCAGTGCATCCACAAAGGATAAACGAAGGCAACTGCAAAAAATAGAGCCTCTGTTCAATTCTATCATCTGGATATCATTATTCTGAAGCACCGTTCCGTCAATACTGATCTTTCCCAGTTCATTCTGGATTACCCCAACCTTTGTTCCTTCCATGTTTTCAAGCAGATTTCTCAAGATTGTTGTTTTCCCAGCTCCTAAGAACCCTGTCAGAAAATATAATTTAATTTTACTCATGATTCATTTTCTCCTTTTCCGTATTACAATTGCAATTTAAAAGTCCGGCATAATCTCCCGGAATCATCAGATGCCCCACTGTCTTATAAACCTCATTCATTACGTCTATGTCCAGAGAATACTGCATCCATTTTCCTTCTTTGCGCGCCTTTACGATTCCCAGATCACACATCAGCTTCATATCATGCGATAAGGTCGGCTGTGTAATATGAAATTCCTCCAGGATCTTACAGGCACATAATTCTCCTTCGGATAACATGTCGATGATCTTCAGGCGTTTCGGATCCGACATCACTTTGAATATACGGGCATATTTTTCATAGTCTATCTGCATTTTCTTCGTAAATCGCTCCTTCCTCATGTCCGGCGGGTAGCAAATTCATATGCCTTTTCGTGCAAGCACGAATGATATTTAAATCCGCCCCACTACTTTGATAATATTACGGATTGCTCCGCAGCGTTGCTGCTCACGCAATCCTCCGGCCATTCGGATTCCGCTGATTTCCTTCGTAAATCGCTCCTTCCTCATGTCCGGCGGGTAGCAAATTCATATGCCTTTTCGTGCAAGCACGAACGGCATATGAGTTTGCTACCCTATATTATCACATTAAACCCATACCCCACAATGATGATTCCGATACACACGATTCCAATGAATGTTCCGAGTAACTTTTTCTTAATCGCTTTGGACAGCATTACCATTGATGGAAGGGAAAGTGTAGTCACTGCCATCATAAAGGATAAAATCGTTCCAAGTCCTGCCCCTTTTGCGAGCAGGCTTTCTGCGACTGGGATGGTTCCAAAAATATCCGCATACATGGGAACGCCTACTGCTGTCGCCAGTGGCACGGCGTACCAGGTCTGTTTTCCAAGAATGCTTCGGACGATATGCTCTGGGATCAGATTGTGGATAGCTGCCCCGATGATGACTCCGACAACGATATACGGAGCTACCTTTTTGACGGTAGCCACAACCTGATTTTTTGCATAATCCATACGGTCTGCTATTGTAAGCGACGGCGAAGCTACCTCCACATTCGGCGCCTGCCGGATAAAATCTGCCACCTGGTCTTCCATATGCAGCCGCTCAATGATCGTTCCCCCTATAACAGCTATGACAAGTCCAACAATCACATAAGCAAATGCGATCTTCCCTCCAAAGACACTCATCAGAAGAATCAGAGATCCCAGATCCACCATCGGAGATGAAATCAGAAACGAGAAAGTAACTCCCAGCGGCAATCCCGCACTGGTGAATCCCATAAAGATCGGAATCGATGAGCAGGAGCAGAACGGAGTCACTGTTCCAAGAAGTGCTCCGATCAGATTCGCCCAGATTCCATGAAATCTTCCCATAATCTTTCTGCTTTTCTCTGGCGGAAAATAGCTTTGAATATAGGATATCACAAAGATCAGCACCGCAAGCAGCACAAAAATTTTTATGATATCATACAGGAAAAAGTGAAGAAATTCTCCTGGAAACCTCCCCTCTCCCAATCCGGCTTTAACAAGAAGTTTTCCGATCAGATCTTTCAGCCAATGCATTCCAAGAATCTGGTCCTGAAAGAAATCCCATCCGTTTTTTATGATTTTCATTCTCTCTCCCTTCCCATAGAAATATAGAAATATTTCTATATATTTTTCATTTTTTAACCGGTGCAATCTATTTCTCACACCGGTTTTCTAATTACATCTTACTCTTCATATAGAATTTTGTCAATATGTTCCCGCTTTTTTTCTAATTTATCCCCTTCGCATTTGGATAGATTTTCTTCATCTTTGCGTCATCATAATGTGCATCCGCCCACTTCTGGACGGCATTTGTCGCCTGCACACCATTTCCTCTCTCATCATATCTTACCAGTGCCACACAGGATACCAGAATGTTGCAAACCATAAATCCCAGTAAAACCCAGGTCAGAATCTTTCCTGCAACTGCCGGTATTTTTTCAATCCATTTTTCCACAGGTGGAAATAATATTTTAAACCACACAACCGCAGCAATTCCCCAGAAAAAGCAGTAGAGCAGATTGATTCGACCTCCCAGGTTAAACGGGATCTTACTGTAATCCCAGAACACTTTTCCAAATACAAGTTCCGTAAACACACTGCAGAAATACTCATAAGCACCACCAAGCAATGTTCCTGTAAGGAAAAGAAAACGATCCCCTTTATCCTTATATTTGTACAAAAGTGCTGTGACAAGCGCAATTGCAAGCCCCCAGACAATGCTGAACGGTCCCCAGACCACACTGCTTCTGCTCATCCATACTCCAGCCGTCACACGACAGAAAATCGTTTCTGTGATATCTCCCAGAAAAGCACCGATCATAAACAGCATCACGATCTTATAAAAGCCGCACCCTTTTGCAAATACCTTTTCTTCGTTCTCTTCCCGGATTTCCTCTTCAATTTTTCTTGCCTTTGGATATGCTTTTTTCAGACGCTTTTCCAGACTTCCGGCAATCTTTCCCGCAATTTTTGTGCTGATCTTATCCATCCCGGCATCCGTTGCGATCCAGCGCTCCGGATTCTTACTCTTTCCGGTAAGAAGCATAAAGGAACCAAAGATATCCACAAAAAGTACACCGATCAGTGTCAGCAGCACAATATGCATCAGAAGCTTCGGCAGAATATGTAATAAAATCAACGTGATCCCATTGCACCATCTCACTGCCAGATAACCGAGCACACCCCAAAATAGTGAAGCAGGAAGACAAATATATCCATCCAGGTTCCATTTGATATTTGAATAATCCCACCATCTTGCCTTGAATGCTTTTTCGATCAGATGTCCACTGACCCATTCTGCAACTGTTGCATAGACCGTTGCAAAGATAAATAGCCAGATTCCCCGAAGTTCCTGTAATCCCACTGTCATCGCAATTGCGGTCAGACCATAGAGCACACAGAACGGTCCATTTACCAGGCCTCGGTTAGCAAACTTTCTCTGCTTCAAAGTTGCCGATATCGTTTCCAATACCCAGCCACCAAAAGAATAAATAAAAAAGAGCCACAGTAATTCATATCCAGTATAGTGATTCATAGTCTTCTCCTTTGTAAATTCATGGTATCATCTTATCATGCCAACCATGAACTTACAATTGGGATTTTATCCGTAAAGATATTATATAACACCAATCGTTTTTACAACCGGTTAAACCGGTATCCGACTCCCCATACCGTCTCGATGATCTGCAGATTCCGCATATCCACATCGTCATTTCATTTCCTGTAGTCGAAATTCGGACTGCGCCTTCTGCTTTTTCTGTATATTTATTTGTTTATCATATATATTTCTCTATTTTTTATCTGTATTCCTGATTTATTTCATATATTTAAAATTATTTTATTTTTTTCAGAATTTTTATTGACATTTTGCATTTTATGAGATATTATAATATCAACAAAACAAAAGGAGGACGGACCACCAGAAACTTAATCTTAACTCCAAAGTCTAAGAAAGTAAGAGGTATGGGCCAAAGGACACTTAATTTAAAACTCGGACAAATCTAATGAAAGTAAGAGGTACGGACCAAAAGGAACATAATTTAAAACCAGAACAAAATTTAATGAAAGTAAGAGGTACAGACCACCGGAAACTTAATTTAAAACCAGAACAAAATCTAATGAAAGTAAGAGGTACAGACCACCGGAAACTTAATTTAAAACCAGAACAAATCTAATGAAAGTAAGAGGTATGGACCAAAAGGAACATAATTTAAAACCAGAATAAATCTGATGAAAGCAAGAGGTACAGACCAATGGCAAGATAATTTATACAATATCAAATCAATAAGAGTAAGAGGTGCAGACCAATGGCATAATAATTATTGAAATTTACATAGAAAAAACTATTTGAGATAATAGTTTCAGATAGATAAGAAGTGAATAAGGAGGATAATCCAATGGATGGATCAAATTAAAATCCACTGTAGCTGAAAGATCAGATACAGTGGATTTTTTATGACATATTTTCTGTTCCAAAGTTCAAGAGCGCGCCTGCTGACGCGCTCAATTTCTGCTGATTCATAGTACAGCGGATTCTATGAAGTCTTCCGGTCCATATCCCATACTGCTTTACCATCATCACAGTATTCCAGATCCGGGCATTCCCCCTGTACAAAGGAATAAACCGGCTCTTTTCCTTCATATTCCTGAATGATACCATTTAATTTGGCAAGCATTTTTTCTTTATCACCCGGAAGATGTCCTCTGACTCTCACATGGATAAAGTCATGAAAACCATCATATAAAATATTTGCTCCTGCTTTTTCCGGTGCGATCCTCTCGATCAGATGATATTCTTCCCGAATTGTTTCCAGCTCATCTGCCGGAACAAAAGTACCTTGCCGTATATCTTGATATAACGGAACTTCTTTATGCAGAAACATGGAAAAATTCACTACATGCGCCGGATTGGTCCTGTTCAGGAACTGCGCCAGTGCTTCTGCATTTTCCATTCCTCTTCCTTTTCCTGCGACTCCGGTCATAATATGTGCATCATAGATCAGTCCTGCTTCATGAAGCCTGTCGATTGCCTGATATGCCTGTGCCAGATCATGATCTTTTTTCATAAATTTCAGCACATCATCCAGTCCGCTCTCGATTCCAATATACAGATGCTTTACCTTTTTTCTAGCAAGCATTTCCAGCTCTTCCTGGCTTTTATGTAAAATACTCGTAACAGTCGCATCCATATTAATCCCTTCACATTCCGGGAAGTAATATGCGATCAAATCCAGAATCTCATACAATTTTTCTGTCTTCAGACCAAATGCATTACCATCCCCCAGAAAGATCTTCTTCGGCTTCCCATGCAGTTCCCGCACTCTCTTTAGTTCCGCTTCAATCTGTTCCATCGGAAGTTCCCGATACTTCAGATGCCGGAATAAATTACAGAATTTACACTGATTATATGAGCATCCAACCATAACCGGAAGCATGAAAGAGCTTCTTTCCATCGGGGCCCGGCAAATCTGTCCTTCGTAATCCATATGTCACACTCCTATGCTTCTACATAATAGACATAATTTTCTTTTCTTGGTTTTGCTGCAGGAAGTTCTGCTGCCGCATATCCAAGTACGCAATGACCGATTCCTTCATAGTCTCCTTCGATTCCCCATCTTTTCAGAAGAGCCTTTCCTTCCTCGGATTCAAATTCTTCTTTTGCCCGGTGGATCCAGCAGCTTCCGATTCCAAGCGAATGCGCTGCATTCATCAAATTTCCCATCACAAGACTTCCATCATAAAGATATGTCGGTCTTGCCTTATCTGCAAGTACAATAAGAACTACCGGTGCACCATAAAACGGATCTGTATCGGTTCCCATAATTTTTGCATTCATTGCTGAAAGCTGATCTCTTGTTGCTTTATCCGTCACTGCCACGATGATCGGTGACTGCATTCCCATTCCCGTTGCCGCATAAGTTCCGGCCTCAATGATCGTATCCAGATCCTCTTTTTTGATCATATCCGGTTTGTATCCACGGACACTTCTGCGTTCTTCCATATTTTTGATTACTTCATTCATAAATTTTCAGCTCCTTTCAAATCTGCTTCTATTGTAGCACGATTTGAAAGGAGCTGTATGTATCTTATTTATTAAATTTTTATATCTGGCTTATTTTTCTTCGCCCCAGACTTCTTCCGCGATTTCTTTTACCAGTGCAAGCTTCTTCCACTGTTCTTCTTCTGTCAGTTTATTTCCGATTTCACAGGAAGCAAATCCACACTGTGGACTCAAATACAGTCTGTCGAGCGGGACATATTTCGCTGCTTCATGGATTCTCTTAATTACGTCTTCTTTATCTTCCAGCTTTGGTGACTTGGTTGTGATCAGACCGAGAACCACTTTTTTATCACCACTTACACTCTTCAACGGCTCAAATCCACCAGAACGTGCATCATCAAATTCCAGATAATATGCACTTACATTTTCACGGGCGAATAAAGCTTCTGCCACACGGTCATATGCACCACTGCTTGCATAAGTAGAATGGAAATTTCCACGGCATACATGAGTGTTGATCACCAGATCCTCCGGCGCTCCCTCAATTGCACGGTTATTGATAGCAAGAAGCTGTTCCATGATTTTCTGAAGTCCGGCTTCATCTGTTCCGAAAATAGCTGCCGCATGCGGATCTACACACATTCCCCATGAACAGTCATCTAACTGAATGTTTCTGCAGCCAGCATCGTATAAGTCACGGATTACTTTCTTATATCCATTGGCGATATCTTCTACCAGTTCCTCTACATCCGGATAATATTTATTTGTATTCGGAAGTGCCATCGGCATAATAAACTGTTCCAGGAACTGCGCCGGTGCAGGAATCGTCTGTTTTGCCACTGTATTTTCATCCTCCAGAGCTTTTACGAATTTGAAATGCTCTACAAATGGGTGCTGATCTACGGAAATTTTTCCAGTCAGATAAGTATCATCGATCATTGCAGCTTCTCCGTGGAACGGAAGTCCGGTCTTGGTCGGCTCATGTCCTACCCCGTTAAATCCCCACATGAAATCAAGATGCCAGGTTGCTCTTCTGAACTCGCCGTCTGTGATCACATGATATCCGGCTTTTTTCTGCTTCTCTACCAGGTCTAAAATTGCAGCATCCTCTACTTTTGTCAGTTCTTCTTTTGAAATCTTTCCTTCTTCAAAATCTCTTCTTGCTCTTTTCAGTGTTTCCGGTCTTAAAAAACTTCCTACATAATCATAACGAAATGGTGTATTTTTACTCATAATATAGCTCTCCTTTTCTCTTTCGTACTGTCTGTCTTTTATGTTTGAAAGTATAGCAGAGTATTCTGCATCTGAAAAATACAAAAAAAATGCAGTTTGCCATAGTTTAAAACTATAACAATATCAAAAAAATGTTTCACGCTCCCTGCTTCCATGCTACAATATTACCAGGATATCTGGTCAGAAGTATTTTCCGCTAAGATACATTTTCCAGATACTTTTCTGATATCCCAAACCCCAAAAAAATATTCTTTATAGAAAGTGAAAAATATGACTCTTCAACAATTAAAATACGTCGTAACTGTTGCTGAAACAGGAACAATTACCGAAGCCGCAAATCGTCTTTATATTTCCCAGCCAAGCCTGACAAACGCAATCCGTGAACTGGAAAAAGAAATGAAGATTACCATTTTTCTCCGGACTAATAAAGGGATCATCCTTTCAAAAGAAGGCGAAGATTTCTTAGGATACGCCAGACAGGTGCTGGAACAGGCCGCTATTCTCGAAGATAAATACAAAGGAACTTCCGGCGGGAAAAAGAAATTCTGTGTATCCACGCAACACTATTCTTTCGCTGTCAATGCCTTTGTCGATCTGATCAAAACCTACGGACAGGATGAATATGATTTCAGTCTCCGCGAAACCCAGACATACGAAATCATCGAAGATGTAGCAAAAATGCGCAGCGAGATTGGAATTCTTTTCTTAAATAATTTTAATGAAACGGTTCTGGAAAAAATTTTAAAATCCAACGGGCTTATTTTTCATCAGCTGTTTGTTGCTAAACCACATGTATTTATCAGCAGACGTCACCCTCTCGCCGATCACAAAATAATCACCAATGAAGAACTGGACGATTATCCATATCTTTCCTTTGAACAGGGTGAACACAATTCCTTTTATTTTTCAGAAGAAATCTTTTCTGTATCTGAACGCAAAAAAAATATCCGTGTACGGGATCGTGCCACCTTATTTAATCTTCTGATCGGGCTAAATGGCTACACAGTATGCAGTGGTGTAATTGACAAAAAGTTGAATGGAAAAGATATCATTGCCGTTCCTCTTGCTGACGAAAGTGATATGCGGATTGGGTATATTACACATAAAAAAAGGATGTTAAGCAGATTAGGGACAACTTATCTGGATGCCTTAAAAAAATATCTGCAATAAAAAACTTCTGGAAGCAGTTTTCCTGTTTCCAGAAGTTTTTGTTTTAAAACAAACATACAATTCCATGCACAATAAATGCAGCAACCCATGCAATCACGCACTGAAAGATCACAACACCGATCGCCCATTTACCACCAAGTTCTCTTTTAATAGAAGCAATCGCTGCCACGCACGGTGTATACAAAAGACAGAAAATCAAAAGTGCTGCTGCACCGGCTGTATTTATCACCGCTGTCAGTGCTGCTGTTGACCCAAACAAAATCGAAAGAGTGGAAACGACACTCTCTTTTGCCATAAATCCGGAAATCAGTGCCGTTGATATTCTCCAATCACCAAATCCAAGTGGAATGAATACAGGTGCGATCATACCTGCTACCGTTGCAAGGATACTTGTCTGTGAATCTGTCACCATGTTCAGATGCAGATCAAAGCTCTGCAGGAACCAGATCACGATCGTTGCACCAAAAATAACGGTAAATGCTCTCTGCAGGAAGTCCTTTGCTTTTTCCCAGAGAAGCTGACCAACATTTTTCGCTCCCGGCATACGATAATTCGGAAGCTCCATAACAAACGGAACAGGTTCTCCTTTGAACATCGTCCCTTTCATTGCAAGTGCAGTAAGGATTCCCATCAGGATTCCGAAGAAATAGAGACCAATCATTACAATTGCACCCTTCCCCGGGAAAAACGCCGCTGTAAAGAATGCATAGATCGGAAGTTTTGCTGAACAACTCATAAACGGAGTCAGCATAATCGTCATTTTACGATCACGCTCTGAAGAAAGTGTCCGGCTCGCCATAACTCCCGGTACTGTACATCCAAATCCGATCAGCATCGGTACAATACTTCTTCCGGAAAGACCAATCTTTCGCAAAAGTTTATCCATAATAAACGCAACCCTTGCCATATATCCACTGTCCTCCAGCATCGAAAGGAAAAAGAACAGTGTAACAATGATCGGCAGGAAACTCAGCACGCTTCCAACCCCCTGAAAGATTCCATCTACAATCAGTGACTTTAATACGCCATTGACTCCTGCCGCATCCAGCGCCTGACTGCAGGCTACAATCACCTGGTCAATTCCCTGTTGCAGAAGATCCTGCAAAAATGCTCCGATCACATTAAATGTGAGCCAGAATACCAGTCCCATAATTGCGATAAATGCCGGAATCCCGGTATATTTTCCTGTCAGGACCTGATCAATCTTCCTGCTTCGCACCCGCTCCCTGCTCTCATGTGGCTTTAAGACCGTATCTTCACAGGCACGCTGGATATAGTTAAAACGCATTCCCGCTACTGCCGATGAACGGTCTACCTTGCATTCTTCTTCCATCTGCAGATTGATATGTTCCAGAAGTTCCTTTTCATTCTGGCTCAGCTTTAATTTTTCCAGGACAAGCTCATCATTCTCTGCCAGTTTACTTGCTGCAAATCTGACCGGGATCCCTGCTTCCTTTGCATGATCTTCAATCAGATGCATGATCGCATGAATGCATCTGTGAACCGCACTTTCCTGACCTTCAGCAGAGCAAAAATCCACTTCCTCCGGTGCTTCCTGATATTTTGCGACATGCAGTGCATGTTCTACCAGTTCCGCAATACCTTCTCCCTTTGCTGCCGAGATTGGTACAACCGGTACTCCGAGAAATGCTTCCAGCTCATTCACACGCACAGAGCCACCGTTCACACGCATCTCATCCATCATATTCAGCGCAACAACCATTGGGATCTCAAGTTCCATAAGCTGCATCGTCAGATACATATTCCGTTCAATATTGGTTGCATCTACAATATTGATGATTCCTTTCGGTTTATCCTGAAGCAGAAATTCTCTTGTAACAATTTCCTCACTGCTATACGGAGACATAGAATAAATTCCCGGAAGATCGGTAATACGGGTATTGGGATGTTCCTTGATCACACCGTCTTTTCTGTCAACCGTAACACCTGGGAAATTTCCCACATGCTGATTCGATCCGGTCAGCTGGTTGAACAGCGTTGTTTTTCCACAATTCTGATTTCCAACCAATGCAAACGTAAGTGTCGTATTCTCCGGTAACGGATGCTCTGTTTTCTTCTCATGAAAAATGCCTGCTTCTCCATACCCCGGATGCTGTGCATCTCCTAACGGTTGTCTGCCTTCCTTCTTCTTATAATGCGGCTCATGGGCCGGCGTAATTTCAATCTGTCCGGCATCCTCCAGACGGATCGTAAGTTCATAACCATGGATCCTGATCTCAACCGGATCCCCCATCGGCGCATACTTTACAATCGTTACTTCTGTTCCCTGGATCAATCCCATATCCAGAAAATGCTGCCTGAGTGCACCATTTCCTCCTACGGAAAGAATCGTAGCTGTCTTTCCGACTTGTAATTCTTTTAATGTCATTCCTCTATCTGTCTCCTTTGGCAAAACCATTTATTGATAATTTATATCATTATCATATCAGTCCTGTAGGTAGTCATTCAAGAATAACATTCGTTTTTTCTAACTAATTTCATCGTCTGCAAATTGTTTTATTCCGTAGCCTCTCTAAACCGGTACCCTACTCCGATTTCTGTCAGAATAAATCTGCAATTTCCGGGATCCTTTTCTATCTTCCTTCGCAGTGCTGCCATAAATACCCTCAGGTTGGCTGCTTCTACTCCCTGTGCACTGCCCCAGATCTGACCGAGAATATAATTATGTGTCAGTACCTTTCCCCTGTTGTCGATCAATAGTTTCAAAATCTTATATTCCATCGGAGTCAGATGAACTTCTTTCCCATCTATCGATACCTGATGTTTTTCCCAGTCCACTTTCAGATAATCACACTGAAAGATTTTTTCTTTCTTTTCCTCCGGAATCTGGTTACTCTTTCTGAGCGCCACACGGATTCTGGCCAGCAGTTCGCCCATATAAAACGGTTTTGTCACATAATCATCTGCCCCCAGATCCAGTGCCTGTATTTTTTCTTCCTCTTCCTGTCTTGCACTGACCACAATGATCGGTATCTTCGAGATTTCTCTTACATTTTTTATAATCTCAATCCCGTCACCATCCGGAAGTCCAAGATCCAGAATGATCATATCTGGTCTGTTTGCATAGAACAGTGCATTTGCTTCTCCACATGTCTTCGCAATCACATAATCATAGTCTTCTTTCTTAAGACTCATCGAGATAAAGTTAATAATATATTTATCGTCTTCCACAATTAAAATCTTATGCTTATCTGCCATCTGTACTTACCTGCCTTGCCTCCAACCAGAACATGAACCTTGCTCCGCCTTCTTTTCTGTTCTCTGCACAAATATTTCCACCATGTGCATTTACTACCGCTTTACATATAGCCAATCCCAGTCCAATTCCTCTTTGTCTGTCCCCTTTTTCATCTGACCTTGTAACAAATTCGTCAAAAATATTTTCTTTCAGATCTTCCTGAATCCCGTCTCCGTCATCTTCTACACTGATCCACACTTTCCCTGCATCATATCTGGCTTCTATACAGATCCATCCATTTTCCCCTGTATGCTTCATCGCATTATCCAGAAGATTGACCAGCACCTGGACCATCAGTTTTCCATCTACATTTACAACAATCAGCTCCGACGGAAGTTTAATTTCAAACCTCCTCTTTTCCCGGAGTCCTATGATATGTGATACGGCTTCATAGATCAGATCATCCACTACTTCCTGGTTTTTCCGGATCTCAAATTCTTCACTTTCCAGCTTTGTCATATTCAAAATATTTTCCATCAGGCGCATCAGCCATACAGACTGCTCCTGTATCTCTCCTGCCAGTTCCTTTCTGACTCCGGCATCCAACTCATCCGCCTCTTTTAAGAGTCCTGCAGCTCCCATAATTCCGGTCAAAGGTGTCCTGAAATCATGGGATATACTTCTCAGCATATTGCTTTTCAGCTTTTCTCTTTCCATCTGTGCCCTTGTTTCCTCTGCAATACGCACCTGATTATGAAATCGTACCATAATACTTGCGGAAATGAATCCTGTGATAAGGAAAAATACCAGACGTACCACATCATTCTGATCCGTCATCGCAAATGTATGCACCGGCACTGTAAAAAAATAATTAAACAGCAGCACACTGCATACAGAAGCCATCATTCCATACAGATAACCGGTAGTTGTAACTGTTATGACCAGTACACCCACAATATAGATCATCAGAATATTTTCTTTTCGAATTCCATAACTCTGGAGAAAAAAAGACAAAAATGTTGCAACCGCCATGATCGCAATCGACTGCACCATATATTTTACTCTCTTTTTTGTCATTTTCTTTCCCCCATCATTCATCATTTTATACTTGCAAGCAGACGATCAATATCCTTTGTAAGACCTACTACAAGCAGATGATCCTTCTCATGCATCACATAATCCGCTCTCGGAAGGACCACCACCTCTGTATTTTTCTTTATTCCAAATACATTTATATGATAGTTTGCCCTTATATCCGCTTCTTCTATCGTCCGCCCGATCCATGCAGCCTTCGGCTGGATTTCAAAAATCGAATAATCCTTACTGAGTTCAAAATAGTCAAAAACATGATTTGCACTGTATTTTACAGCCAGTCGCTCTGCAATATCCCGATCCGGATAAAAGACTTCATCCGCTCCATTTCTCAATAAGAATTTTGCATGGATATCCCTGTTTGCCTTACTGACAACATGTTTGGCTCCAAGCTCTTTTACCAGGCTTGTTATCTCCAGACTGCTCTGGAAATTTGATCCGATGCACACAAAGCAAAGATCGAAATTTCCTACTCCAAGACTTCTTAATACTTCTTCATTTGTACAGTCCCCTACCCGTACTGCTGTTGCGTATTCCAACAAATCCGGTGTCTTTTTCTCATCTTTATCGATGACCATTACCTCATTTCCCCGATTTGCCATATCAATACACAGATGATGACCAAATCTTCCAAGTCCTATAATCAATACTGATTTCATTTTCTACTCCTTGTTCTATCCTATCGTAATTTCTTCTACCGGTTTCCGGATCGGTGCTTCATGTCTGTGCCCTTTCAATGAAAGCGCAAATGTCAGACTTCCTATTCTTCCGCAAAACATCAGAAATACCAGCACCATTCTTGATGCCATACATACATCTCTTGTGATTCCCGCAGACATTCCCACTGTTCCCATTGCAGAAAAGACTTCAAACATCACATCCGACAAAGAAAACGGCTGCATAATTTCCATGAAGATCGTTCCTGTTAGTATAAGGAACAAATTCGTACACATTACAACACTGGCCTTTCTGATCGCAGTTTCATCCAGTCTTCTGTTAAATACATTACAACCGGCTGCTTCCATCAGATTTGCACGCACAAATACAATAAGAACCACTACGGTTGTCGTCTTAATTCCACCTGCTGTAGATCCCGGGCTTCCTCCTATGAACATCAGAATCATAGTAACAAGTTTACTGCCTTCCGTCAACGCTCCTGTATCGGTTGTATTAAATCCTGCCGTTCTGGCTGTCACCGAGTGAAATAAAGAACAGAGTATCTGTTCTTTCACAGGCATCCCTGCCAGTACATTATTTTTTTCCAGTATCAGGAATAAAACTGCTCCTCCTATAATCAGAAAACCTGTTGTTGATAATACAATCTTTGTATGCAGATGATATTTTTTCCATTGAAATTTTTTCACAGACAGATCATCCCACACCAAAAAACCGATTCCACCGATTATAATCAGCAGCATGATCACTGTATTTACCAGCCAGTCATCCGAATATCTGATCAGTGACTGATAGGCACCATTTTCTCCCATAAGGTCAAACCCGGCGTTGCAAAAGGCTGATATAGAATGAAAGATCCCGTACCAGATTCCTCTTCCTATTCCGAATTCCGGAATAAACCGGATCATCAGCAATACAGCTCCAATGCTTTCAAAAAAAAGTGTTCCTTTTATAATCTTCTTCGTAAGCTTTACAATTCCACCAATTTGAATACTATTGATACTCTCCTGCAAAATTCCACGGACTTTAAGCCCTATCTTTCTTCTTAACAGAATCGCCACACAGACACCAATTGTCATAAATCCCATACCACCGATCTGGATCAGGATCAAAATGATAAGCTGTCCCAAAAAAGACCAGTGCAGATATGTATCCTGTACAACCAGCCCAGTCACACAGGATGCGGATGTCGAGGTAAATAATGCATCTGCAAAAGATGTCATATTTCCATCCCTTGATGAAACCGGAAGCATTAAGAGAATACTTCCCAAAAGGATCAACAACAAATACCCGACAACAATCATCTGTGTCTGTGTCATCTTTTTATATATTACTGTCATTTGTTTCGTTTCCTTTCTCCTCTATATCTTTCTTCCTCTCTCTCTTTTTTATCCTTCTTCAGAAAAATGTCGAGTTCACGCATCAGATGCAATCCGGCGATCAGCAGAAAGCTCAGGATCCCTGTAAATAAAATAATACTCTCAATCTCGAACATAACCTTTCCTTCCTCTCACTGTTTTTCCTCTCCTGTTTTGTAAATCAATGATAGTATTTTTAGTATAAAGATTGTATAAAGATTCCTGATTTTATGTAAATATTCCGTTATGATTTCCTGCTGAAAAATGGGATTAGGAATTTCATTAAATAGAAAGAATGTGCATCTCCGGAACGCAGTGCCTTTTGTTTCATAGGAAGTTCCTTCGGGATTTTCTATGAAGCAAAAAACGGGCACTTTGCAGTTCTTTCTGCAAAGCGTCCGCCTTTTTTACAAAATCTTTTTATTCAACTGCTGCTTCTTCCTCATCTGTTTCCGGAACATCATTATGAACGGCAGCCACACCTGCTACATCTGCTTCCGGATCTGTGATCAGTTTGACATCTTTATCCTTTGCGATGTCAAGGTCTTTGACTTTAATGGTTTCTCCAACCTTCAAATCTCCAACGTCAACAATTACTTTTTCAACAAGTGCCGATGGAAGTGCTTTGTATTCAATTTCACCAAGCAGTTCCTCCACAACACCTGTGACAACCTTTGACTGATTGTGGATCACAACTTCTGCTACGGAATGTACCATTTCTCCACTTACCAGTGCCTGAAAATCTATTTCAAGTACTTTTGAACCCATAGAATCATAATCGACTTCTTTTACCAGCACATCCATCTGCTCTCCGTCCAAATCCAACATGATCTGGCTTCCTTTGCCATTAGCTTTCAGGAACTTTTCCGCTTCTTTCTGTGTCATCTGTACCGGAATGGAGCCTTCAATCTCACGTCCGAATACATTGCCGGTTACATAACCTTCTCTTCTGAGTTTTTTGGCTTTTGTCTGCATGTTTCTTTTTTCAGCTTTTAAAGTATTCATTTATCTTTTCCTCCAATCACTGACTTCTGGTAAAGTACCTATTTCCTTGTTACAGCTGTATTATAGCACTCATGGATTATCAAGATTAACCAAAATCACATCTTTTTTGATCAATATTTTTGCTGTTTTTCAAACTTTTTTATTTGTTTTGTGCAATTTTTTTATTTTTTACTTTTTTCATTTTTCAAAAATTTCCACATTTTCATCCCTTGATTTTTTTCTTGCGTTATGTTAATCTACTTATAGTTAGATTTTACTAACTAATCATGTGAATAAGTCATGGAACTCCGGCTGTCTTTTGAGCGGGACAGCCCCTGAGATCCATGGGAAAGGGCGAAGTATCATGAAGCATTTGACAATTGAAAAAGTAATCGGAAGAGAAATTATTGACTCCAGAGGCAACCCGACTGTAGAAGCAGAAGTTTATCTGTCAGACGGAACCATCGGAAGAGGTACTGCACCAAGCGGCGCATCTACCGGAGAATTTGAAGCACTGGAACTCAGAGATCAGGATAAATCAAGATTCGGCGGAAAAGGCGTATCCAAAGCCGTTGAAAATATCAATACAACTATCTGTGATGTATTAAAAGGAAAAAATGCGGCAGATGTATACGCTGTCGATAAAGCAATGATCGAAGCAGACGGAACAAAAGACA
This sequence comes from Coprococcus sp. AM11-30B, assembly GCF_027674365.1. NCBI lineage: Bacteria > Bacillati > Bacillota > Clostridia > Lachnospirales > Lachnospiraceae > Coprococcus > Coprococcus sp. AM11-30B. The sequence goes on from NZ_JAQDVB010000009.1 coordinate 84,825, forward strand.
AATCAAATCTTGGCGCAAACGCAATCCTTGCAGTTTCTATCGCAAACGCAAGAGCTGCTGCAAATGCACTTGAGACTCCACTTTACCGTTTTCTTGGCGGTGTAAATGGAAACCGTCTCCCACTTCCTATGATGAATATCTTAAATGGTGGAGCTCATGCAGCAAACACTGTTGACGTTCAGGAATTCATGATCATGCCGGCAGGCGCACCAAGCTTCAAAGAAGGACTCCGCTGGTGTACAGAAGTATTCCATGCACTGGCTGCTCTTCTCAAAGAAAAAGGACTTGCTACATCTGTTGGCGATGAAGGTGGGTTCGCACCGGACCTTGGCAGCGATGAAGAAGCAATCGAGTGCATCCTCGAAGCTGTAAAACGTGCCGGATACGAACCAGGAAAAGATTTCGTTCTCGCAATGGACGCTGCTTCAAGTGAATGGAAAGGAAGCAAGAAGGGTGAATATGTTCTTCCTAAATGTGGTAAGACTTTCACTTCTGAAGAACTGGTTGCTCACTGGAAAGACCTTTGCAGCAAATACCCGATCTACTCAATCGAAGATGGTCTGGATGAAGAAGACTGGGAAGGATGGCAGGTACTTACAAAAGAACTTGGCGACAAAGTACAGCTTGTCGGAGATGACCTTTTCGTAACAAATACCGAACGTCTTGCAAAAGGAATCAGCCTTGGCTGCGGTAACTCTATCCTGATCAAATTAAACCAGATCGGTTCTGTATCTGAGACTCTTGAAGCAATCAAGATGGCTCACAAAGCAGGATACACAGCAATCGCTTCTCACCGTTCAGGAGAGACTGAAGATACAACAATCGCTGACCTTGCAGTAGCTCTGAATACCTGCCAGATCAAGACAGGTGCTCCAAGCCGAAGTGAACGTGTTGCCAAATACAACCAGCTTCTCAGAATCGAAGAAGAACTTGACGAAGCTGCTGTATTTCCGGGAGTAAATGCATTTAACATCAAAAGATAATCCTCTTTATCTTAAGCTGGCTCATGCGTAGTCATGAGCCAGTTTTTTTTGCTTACCTGGCACCAATTGCATATTCACCTGCAAAATGCTATACTCGGATAAGAAATGTTAATGAAAAGAGGTTTTATTATGAGAGCATATGAACGACTTTTAAATTATGTAGTAGTCCGTACCCCAAGTGATGAACACAGTACGACTTCTCCTTCTTCCCAGTGTCAGTTCGACCTGGCACGTATTCTGGCAGATGAGATGACTGCCCTCGGGATTTCTGACGTAAGTCTGGATGAATTCTGCTATGTATACGGAAAGATTCCTGCCACACCGGGATACGAGAATAAGCCATCTATCGGATTTATCGCACACATGGATACCGTTTCCGATTACTGTGACCATGATATCATCCCGGTCGTACACAAGAACTACGATGGCGGTGATCTGCCGCTTGGCACAAGTGGACGTACCCTTACCGTAAAAGCTTTTCCGCATCTTCCATCTCTTGCCGGACGCACCCTGATCACAACAGACGGTACAACCGTTCTTGGTGCCGATGATAAAGCCGGAGTTGCCGAGATCATGACCATGGCTGAAGCACTGTTCAAAGAAAATATTCCTCATGGACCGATCTCAATCGCTTTTACACCAGATGAAGAAGTCGGTGGTGGAACTGATCATTTTAACGTGGAAAAATTTGGTGCACAGTTTGCCTACACTCTGGATGGCGATACCGAAGGCGAAATTCAATATGAAAACTTCCATGCATGCAAGGCAGATTTTGAAATTACAGGATTTGCTGTGCATCCCGGTTCCAGCAAGGATACGATGATCAATGCGTGCCTGGTTGCTGCCGAAATCAACAACATGCTTCCAGGCCTTGAAATCCCGCGTGAAACAGAGGATTATGAAGGATTCTACCATCTGACCGGTATGAGTGGAGATGTGGCAAAAGCTGAGCTTCATTATATTGTAAGAGATCATGACAAGAATCTGTTTGAAGCCAGAAAAGAAACTCTTCGCCATATTGAAAAAACTCTCAATGAAAAATGGGGCGACGGTACTGTAAAACTTACAATTACCGACCAGTACCAGAATATGGCTGAAATTATTGCCGGATGCATGCATCTGATTGAGAATGCAAAGAAAGCCTGTGAAAATGCGGGTGTTGCACCGCTTGTGCTTCCAATCCGCGGCGGAACAGACGGATGCCAGCTCAGCTTTATGGGACTTCCTTGCCCGAACCTTGGAACAGGGGGACATGCATTCCATGGACCATATGAACACATCACGGTAGAAGGAATGGACAAGGCTGTGGATATCGTGGTTGAACTTGTGAAATTATACGCGGAGATGTAAAGGGTTGTCTGACGGACAGAAGAAATAATACAATAGGGATCACAGACATTTGCAGGAATCCAAGAGCATCTAGGTCTGTAGTAAATTTGCTAAAAGCAGTAAGAAAAATGACAAACTCGCTGGCGCTCAGACAGTGTCATTTTTCTTACTAACGCAAATCTGCTACAGACTAAGATGCTTAGGATTCCTGCAAATGTCTGTGATCCCTATTGTATTATTTCTTCTTGTACTGTCGAAAAGTTTTATATATGGATAAGAGTTCCAGGCTCAAGTGAATTTTTTTGGTTAGGATGTCCATATTGCAGGTTATTCAGTTTTATGTTATGTAGCTTTATTTTTATGCTGTTGTTTTTTACATTAAATGGATATTTTATTCAAAGTGTCACATTTCAGGGTTGTATTTCGTCTTTATTTATAGAACGTTCAATAAAGATATGAAAGAAGGTGTTATTTTTATATGCGTGAGTATTCTGACAGTGAGAAGTTGGAACGATTGTATGAGTTGTATGAGCAGAAGATGTATGCGGTGGCTTTTTCGATTCTGAGGAATGAGTGGCAGGCTGAAGATGCGGTGCAGGATGCTTTTGTACGGTTGCTTAAGAATATACGAAAGCTTCGGGATCTGGAAGATGAAAAAACACGGTCCTATGTTCTTCAGACGATTCAAAGTGCTTCCCTCGATCAGTACCGGAAAAATCAAATAACGTCCAATGCAACGGTTCCAATCAAAGATATGGATTTTGCTGATGAGCGTGATGATATTATGAAGCTGGTCAGCCGTCTTGCCGGTGACTCTGTCCTTGAGCAGATCCTTGGAAAACTTCCCGACTCTTATCGCGATGTGATCCTGTTCCGCTGTGTACACCAGCTTTCGGTAAAAGAAACAGCTTCCGTCCTTGAAATCGGCGAATCTCTGGTTCGGAAACGTCAGCAAAGAGCATTGAAAAAACTCAGATTGATCATAGGAGATGATATGTATGCAAAACAAAAAATTTGACCAAATAAGCCTTGAAGAATTTGATTCTATGAATATGGATCACACTTTTTCCGATAACTATAACCGAAAAAAGCAGAACTTACTGCATGCTGTCTCGGAAAGCGAGCATAACCGGCATCGAAACCATCTTTACCGTGTTGCCGCTGCCGTCGTTGCTCTTTCCCTCCTTCCCGCAACCGCATATGCAGCTGACAGACTGCTTCAAATGCATTACAACAGTACCGGAACATACAGCGGTGATCTTTCTCTAACTACTACCTCAAAAGATACTGTATTTTCTCCGGTAAAGCTGACTCCAACTTATTTACCTGATGGAAGTATTGCTGCTTCATACCGTGGACCTGACAAGTACTATGTCCCTTCCGATACAGAATCTTCTTCACATGGTACTGTATTTTCTCTCTACAAGATGGATACCGATGATTTTATATTTTCGCACTCCTATATGACTTCTCGCGAAGAATTTAATGCCAATGGAAATGATGCGGTTCTGATGACTTTCGACTCTTCTGGAGTCTTTGATAAGGAAGTCTACGTCGTCTTCCAGGATTCAGGCTATATTGTTGAAATCAATATGGGAAATGCAATCACCAATGAAGAAGCGAAAAAGATTGCTTCTGGTGTGACACTTACACCTGCTACAGATTCTGACGCTACCTTTGCAGGTTCTTTGTCCGAACTTAAAACGGAATTAGCTGAAGATGCAGCTGCACCAAAAGATCTACAGACTACCTGGCTTAAAGTAAATGATACCTGGACCGACGAAACCTGTGGCTATCAGATGACTGTTAAAAAAGTAGAAGCTTTTGATAATATCCGTTCACTTAACGCAGATTTCTTTACTGATAATGGTAAAAATCTTCCAGATGGTTCGATTAACGACAACGGAGATCTTATATCATACAATCGTGCTATTATACAGACCGGAAATGGAACCGACTCACTCAATACACAAACAGGTACTGCACAGATTCATCGAAAATTATTATATGTAACTCTTGAGATTACAAATCCATCCGACAATCCTTTTTCCGATACGGAATCCTGTGTAAATTATGATCTGACCATTCCGTCCGAAAATCCAGACGGATATTATAACAATGCATTGTTCGATAATCCAACATACAAAGATGTTATCAATTATCCAATTTATTTTGATGCCTCTGTATGCTCCGACAACTCTGACCATCATTACTTTTTCACCAGTCTTGAAAAAGGGCAGACCATCACCTGCCATCTTGGTTATATTGTCGATGAAGATCTGTTGGATCAGCTTTGTCTCAATACTTCTTTTGACGGACAGATTGGACAGTTTGTGACTCTTTACAAGTAAACGAATATTTTAAACAAAACCGGAGTTGCCGCATATCACTAAAATCCATGCGCCAACTCCGGTTTCTTAAATTTGAAAATATTCTTTTAACTGTCCCAGTATTATCCCCATCAGCTTTGTCCTTGCTTCCACGCTCGCCCATGCTACATGTGGTGTAATCAGCAGTTTTTTGCTGTCTTTTATTTTTCGCAGCGGATTCGTCTCACTCATCGGCTCCTGGCAAAGTACGTCAAGTCCGGCTGCAGCTATCTCGTCATTTTCAAGTGCCTCATACAGATCCTGCTCGACTACGATCGGACCACGTCCGAGATTCAGGAAAATACAGGTTTTTTTCATTTTTGCAAATGCTGCTTTATCCATTAAGCCCTCTGTATGTTCATTTAACGGTGCATGAATGGATATAATGTCAGATTTTGCAAGCAATGTATCCAGATCTACCTGTTCGTAACCTTCCTGCGCCGAACGCCCTGATGCAGAGTAATAAATAATCTGTGCTCCAAATGCTTTTGCGATATCCGCAACTCTCCGTCCAATTGTTCCCAGACCTATGATCCCCCACGTTTTGCCACTGATCTCCGTAAAATGCTCTGTAAAATGCGTAAATATTGTATCATTGATGTAACGCTCTTCTTTTACATAATCATCGTAATAACGTATCTTTTCCAGCAGATAGAGAAGCATTGCAAAAGTGTGCTGTGCCACCGTTTCTGTCGAATAGCCTGCTACATTTCTCCATGCAACTCCTCTTTTTTCCAGATATTCTTTATCCAGATTGTTGGTCCCCGTTGCCGTCACGCATACCAGCTTTAACTTCTCTGCTTTTCCAATCGTCTGCTCATTGACCTGTACTTTATTTAAAATAATCACATCTGCATCCTGAACTCTTTCCGTTACTTCTTCTGATGTAGAAAAATCGTATTTTACGACTTCACCAAGCCTGTCAAATCCAGAAAGATCAATATCTTCTCCAATTGTTTTTACATCTAAAAAAACTATTTTCATAATCTGTCCCTCACTTTATCACTGTAATTTGCAACTTTTCCTGTTCATTATCATAACAAATTTATTTTACGGATACAACCCAAACAACCGTTGACATTCTTATCCTATGGCGCGTATACTAAAGAAATGAAGAGCATTTGCGATTATATCCTGATATAATTAGCAGATGTTTTTTTTGGTCTTTCTGGCAAGCCTTCGCTTTTTATAAATCACATTCCATCAACATCAAGGAGGATACTATCATGAATCAGAACAAAGCTTTGGAACTTACAAAAGATATCGCAACTGATATTATCGGAGGAATCCTGATCGCTGTCGGTGTCTATAATTTTGCTGCCGCCGCAAAGTTTCCGATGGTAGGGGTAAACGGAATCGCCCTGATCTTTTACCAGTTGTTTGGACTGCCGATCGGTACTGTTGCCCTGATCCTTAACATCCCGATCGCCATCTGTTGTTTTCGGCTTCTGGGCCGCAGATTTTTCCTGAATTCAGTCCGGACGATCATCATTACTTCCATAATCATGGACGCGATCGCACCGCTGTTCCCGGTTTATCAGGGTGACAGACTTCTTTCTGCCATCTGCTGCGGTGTCCTTTCCGGACTTGGTTATGCAATGATCTATATGCGGGATTCTTCAACCGGAGGCTCTGACTTTATCATGATGTCGATCAAAGCACTGAATCCTCACCTTTCCCTTGGAAATATTGCATTTGCACTGGATGCAGTAATTGTGATCCTCGGAACCGTAATTGTATCCCGTGACGTGGACAGTCTGATCTACGGTCTGATCGTCAGCTATCTGCTCTCTCTTGTTATGGATAAAGTTATGTACGGAATTGATGAAGGAAAGCTTGCCCTGATCGTAACCGATCCCGAGCACAGTACTGAAATCTGCTTCAAAATCGATGAAGTTCTCGGACGCGGCTCTACAATTTTAAATGGTATGGGAAGTTATTCCAAAGATGATAAGCACATCATAATGTGCGCCTGCAACAATAAGCAGATGTACGGAATCCGCAAGCTGATCAAAACGATTGATCCAAAATCCTTCCTTGTAATCATGGAATCGAATGATGTAGTGGGTGAAGGATTTAAAGATGAGTAAATTGCGGTCAGCTTTTTCAGACAGCTAAGCAAATCATCCGTATCACTTGTTGGACACTTTGCATCAAAAATAGAATTCCTGATAATAAAAACCGGAGGCTCATGTGTCTTTTTACACAAGCCTCCGGTTTTTCTATAATCTGCCAAGCCAATACTTCGCTTTTATACACACTCTGATTCCCTGTCCTTTTTTAAGTCCGGCTCTTCCTATGAATTCAGATCTTCTGTGATTGATTTAAGGTTCATGAAGTTTGTCAGATAATCTGCTGTACCAGTCTTCGCATCTGTTCCGGACATGTTAAATCCACCAAATGGATGCTGAAGTACAACTGCTGCTGTAGATTTTCTGTTAAAGTATAAGTTACCTACCTGGAATTCTACTTTTGCTCTCTGGATATTTTCACGTGTCTCACTGTATACAGATCCTGTCAGACCATATTCTGTCTGGTTTGCTACATCAAGTGCTTCATCAAAAGAATCTACTTTGATAACAGCAAGGACTGGTCCAAAGATTTCTTCATTGGCAATTCTTGCATCTCTCTTGATATCGCGGATTACAGTAGGATCAATATAATATCCTTCTGCGTCACTGTATGTACCACCGAATACAACATTTCCTTCTTTACGTCCGATCTCGATGTAATTGGTAATGCTGTTATAAGCGCCCTGGTTGATAACCGGTCCCATCGTTGCATTGCTTTCGCCTGATCCCTGGTTTGCCTTCAGTTCTGCTGCGCATTTTACAACTTCATCTACAAACTCATCATATACATCTGCCAGAACAATTGCTCTTGAGCATGCAGAGCATTTCTGTCCCTGGAATGTAAATGCAGAGCTTGCAACTCCATTTGCTGCTTTCTTGATGTCTGCTGTTGAATCTACGATAATTGCATTCTTTCCACCCATCTCAGCCACAACACGTTTGATCCATCTCTGTCCGTCAGCGATCTTGGCTGCATGTTCATTGATTCTGCATCCAACTGCTTTTGATCCTGTGAAGTTTACAAATCTTGTAAGCGGATGTTCTACGATGAAGTCACCAATCTCTGATCCTGATCCAGGAATGTAACTTACTACGTCAGCCGGAATACCGGCTTTCTGGCAGAGTTCTACGAATTTGTATGCAACGATCGGAGCGTCTGAAGATGGTTTGCAGCAGATCGTGTTACCGGTAACAACTGCCGATACGATCATTCCACCAAACAGTGAGAGTGGGAAGTTCCATGGAGAAACAGCCACACCTACACCGATCGGGATGTAAACGCATTTTGTAAGTTCATCTGTAGGAACCAGTTCTTTTCCTTTTTCCAGATTCTGGATATGCATTACATAAGAATTGATAAAGTCAAGCTGTTCGCAAAGTTCTCCGTCAGCTTCTCCCCAGTTCTTTCCACTTTCAAGGACGTTCCATGCATCCATGATGAAACGGTTCTCGATCAGAAGTGCTGCAAGTCTTCTTAATACACGTACTCTTTCTTCTACAGATGTAAGGCTCCATTTTTTGAATGCTTCGTAAGATGACTTGATTGCCTCGTCAGCCTGTTCTTTGCTGCATGAGCATGCATATCCGAGTACTTCCTTTGTAGCCGGTGATACAGAAGCGATCTTCTTTTCTGTCTCAACTTTTTTTCCACCGATGATCAGCGGGTAAACAGCACCTGCTTCTGCATGAGCCTGTTTGAATGCTTCTTCTATTTTCTTTTTATTTTCTTCCAATGTGAAATCAACTTCTACTGCGTTTTTAAATCCTGTAAGCATGTACTTATGTCCTCCTTGAACTATGGTCTATAAATTGTTTATTATTGTAACAGCAAATTTTCCCCACGTCAATATGTTAAAGTAAAAAAATGTATTTTCGTATACAATTATACCGTTTATATTTTAACAAATAACTTGCATATTTTCGTTCTATTGACATTTTATCTCAATTGATATAAGATATTATTTAAATTGTTCTTTTTAGAACCATTTTTCAAGTGACTGCGCTCAGCGCGAGAATGTGTCAAGGCACATTCTTTTTTATTAAAAAACGGAGGTGTATGGATGAACATTACATATCTGCTTGTATTAATGCAGCGAATTGGGAAAATACATGAACAGATGTTGAAAGAATTATGCCGCCAGTATGATCTCTCGCTGATCGAGGCTAAGATCATTGCTTTCTTACATAATAACCCCACAAAAGATACCGCAGGTGATATTGCCGAGCTCCGGATGCTCTCAAAAGGGAATGTATCCCTGGCAGTTGATCTTTTGTGTCAGAAAGGGTTTCTTTCAAAAACAGCAGACCAGACGGATCGCAGGAAAACGCATCTTTCCCTGCTGCCATCATGCGAAAATGTTACCGGAGCAATCGACACGTTCCAGTCTGCTTTTTACCACAATCTGTTTGACGGATTTTCATTAGAAGAATTCCAGATGTTCGCCTCGCTGAATGAACGTCTGGCATCCAACGTAGCAACTATTTATCACAAAGGAGATTATTAGACATGAACAAAGACAAAGATTTTCTGGGTACTGAACCCGTCGGAAAGCTGATGTTCCGGCTGGCGCTTCCGACGATCACCGCACAGCTCATCAATATGCTGTACAACATTATTGACCGTATTTACATCGGACACATTCCTGGTAATGGGGCACTTGCCCTTACCGGAGTCGGCGTATGTATGCCACTGATTATGATCATTTCCGCTTTTGCCGCACTGGTTGGAGGCGGTGGTGCACCGCGTGCTTCGATTGAAATGGGAAAAAATGATCTTAATACTGCAGAACATATTTTGGGTAACTGCTTTTTCCTGCAGATTCTGATTTCTATAATCCTGACAGTCATCCTGCTGTTTGGTAACCGTACTTTTCTTCTTGCCTTCGGTGCCAGTGAAAATACGATTGAATACGCTGTAAATTATATGAACATTTACGCTGTCGGCACTATTTTCGTCCAGCTTACCCTTGGCATGAATATGTTTATCACCACACAGGGCTTTGCCAAAACAGGTATGCTCTCTGTTCTGATCGGAGCAGTGATGAACATTATTCTGGATCCGCTGTTTATCTTTGCATTCCATCTGGGTGTCAGAGGTGCTGCGCTTGCCACAATTCTGTCACAGGCAGTCTCCTGCATCTGGGTTCTTTCTTTCCTTTGCGGAAAAAAGACGATCCTGCACATCCGGAAAAAGAATCTCATCCTGAAACCGGAGATTATTCTTCCTTGTGTCGCTCTCGGGCTTGCCACATTTATCATGCAGGCTAGTGAGAGTATCATCTCCGTATGCTTCAACTCTTCTCTGCTGAAATACGGAGGAGATATCGCAGTTGGTGCCATGACGATTCTTACCAGTGTCATGCAGTTCGCAATGCTGCCGTTGCAGGGCCTGGGACAGGGTGCACAACCAGTCCTGAGTTATAATTACGGTGCAAAAAACGGAGATCGTGTAAAAAAAGCTTTCAGGCTTCTTTTAACAGCAAGCCTCTGTTATTCCACACTTCTGTGGGCATTTATTATGCTCTTCCCTCAGGTGTTTGCAGAAATGTTTACTTCAGATTCTGCACTGCTTGGTTTTACTAAATCAGCACTCCGGATTTACTGTGCCTGCCTGCTGCTTTTCGGAATCCAGATTGCATGTCAAATGGCATTTACATCATTCGGAAAAGCAAAGGCTTCGATTGCTGTCGCTGTTACACGTAAATTTATCCTGTTGCTACCACTGATCTATCTGCTTCCGCATATTCTGACCGGGGACAAGACCAATGCAGTATATATGGCTGAACCGATTGCAGACTTCCTGGCTGTATCCTTCACGACGGTTTTGTTTACGTTTCAGTTTAGGAAAGTGTTGAAAGAACTTGAGGGGTAGTCGCAAGAGGGCATAAAAAATAATCCCTGGTAGCTGCTAAGTTGCACGAACCATTCTAACGAGCCTTTCAAAGCATCAATTGTGTCAGCAATGGCTTCCACAATTGATTAAGTCTCGTTTCCATCGTGCAAAGACGCATCTACCAGGGATTATTTTTTATTTACGTTGTTGACTGAGTTTTACTTCTTTGACAGGATTTTGAACTGGAGCCGTAAATCATTGTTTTATAATTTACACTTTACCTCAATTAGGCTTCCTGACCATCGGCGATTTTAGATGTTTCTTTTTCCTGGAATAATAATGCAAAAATCTTTCTTACTAATGGGCCGGCGAAGCAGAGCTGCCAGAAAAATGCCATCGGGAAGTTGATTGCAGTGGTCTGGAACCAGACGGATACGAACTGGGTTCCGGCATTTTTGAAGAGCAGGGTTGCTGCGAAGCTCATAAGCGGACACATTCCTATGACGGATACTACGGAAATGGCGATCACCAGGTGAAAGGCATTGTCTCTTTCCAGATTAACAATGGAAAATGCTTCTTTCTTTGCAAATGGTCCAATCAGGAAGAAATCAAGAATGAATGCAATTGGTCCCATAATGACCAGCTCGTGGAATGCATTTAAAAATACCTGGTTGTTCATTCCTCCTACGTTGAGAGCAATGTTGTAACAGATCATGGTATAAACCATCACGAACACCATGATAATTGTGAAAATAACGTCTTGAAATTTGTTTTTTGGCATAAAAATATCCTCCTTCATAATAAGCGTAACAGAAAATGTGTTGTTCGTTCATCATTCCGGAGGAATGTATCGTTTCCAATATAACCGAGATTCTATTCTTTTTTCTATATGGCATATGCCAGACAACGCCATATCAGCAAGGTTTATAATACCTCAACTCTTTAAAAACAGTCAAGTATTTTTTCAGATACATTGAATCATTTTTATCTCTTTTTTCCAAATAAAGAACTCCATACCGTCAGGACCGCTCCTGCAAAAAGAGCCAGATCCGAGAGATTAAAAGTGATATCCGAGAGTTTCCTGTTCTTTGTTTTCAGAGACAGATAATCGACCACATAACCTCTTTTGAAACGGTCATAAGTATTACCAACTGCTCCGCCCAGCATCAGCGATGTTCCAAGCTTTGCCAGTTTGCGTCCCGGTTCTTTCCAAAGAAGGTGCTCCCAGAAAAACAGGATTCCAAGTGCTGCCGCCGACATGCCTTTTACCAGCTTTGGTCTGCAATCCAAATGATTCATCATCAGACCTTTGTTGTGGACTTTGCGGTAGATTCCTTTTCCTTTCCAAATCCGGCGTTCTTCCCCGTCTCTTACATTTTCTTCAGTATATTTTTTAATTCCAAGATCGCACCCGGCAACAAAAGCTCCGGTTAAAATGCTCAGGATTTCCATAATTATTCTCCTTTGATTCGCGCGATTTCCTGCTCGCATACCTCTGTCTGTTCTTCACGCTTTTCGATTGCTTCGCAGAGTGCGATAAAATCGGTATCTACCACTTCCCCCTGTTTGAAACGCTCATATACCAATCGTCCGATCTCTGTCATATCCCGCTCGCTATCTCGCTTCAGACCATAGATCTCATTTTTCTTTTTCTGAATATCGATCGTATCTCCTGCCTTCTTTCCAAGATCATCCACGGTATCTGAAATCCGCTTTCCTATTGTATCGAAAAAATCACTCATTTACTTTTTCCCCTTTCGCATCTGCGTATTTTTCAGAACCGCCTGATCTGCTCAAAAGTACGGTAAAGGTTCAATGCTCCATATCCCCATTCCTGGTTCGGATAATTCATGTCTGTCTTCCGTGAAGCTCCCAATATCAGCAGATTCTTCATCTGTGATGCATCCAGATTCACTCCATGCCTATCCAGCCACTCCATAAAAAGTGCCAATGCTCCGGAAGTGATTCCAACTGCTATACTGGAACCAGACCTTGCAACAAACTGCCCCTTTAAATTGATCCCTGTCACATTGATCCCCGGCGCAGCAAAATCCGGTTTGATTCTGTTATCTCTAGTATAACCTCTTCCCGAACTGACTGCAATGCTATTTTCCTTTCCATTATAGTACGCTGCACAGACCACCGCCCCGGTATCCCCTGGTTCCATCACCGTATATTCCGGATTTGCACGGATAAAATAGACATTTCCCGTCAGAAACTCTTCCATTGGAAGCCAGATATGAAAGATTCCATTCCCAAGCTCCAGTGTTTCCGGTATAATCTTCCAGATTCCGCTTCCCGGTCTGTCAAACTGAAAAAATGCCAGCTGCGCCCCGGTCGTCTCTACCAGAACCCGGTAATTAAATATTACCCTGGTCTGCTCGAATACAAACACATACTCTCCTATTCCCCGTCTGAGCGAGACCGGTCCTATTGTCTGTCCTGTTGGAGATTCGATAGAAAGTGCCAGAAGATTCGGAAGTTCTGTCCATAGTTCCATCACAAAGCCTCTGGTATTATTCCCTACATTGATCTCCACCGGCTGATTATTTTCCTGTTCCAGAATTCCCAGATAATGATGCCTTTTATCTGCCTCGTTGCCACTTCCGGTCACAATCCCGATTCCTTCGCTCGCCGCCACATTTTGCAGATACTCTGACAGGATTGAATATCCTCCATGTCCTCCAAAGCTTGTTCCAACTGCCAGACAGATCACCAATGGTCTTTTCAGCTCTTCTTGTACCTTCTGCAGATAAAAAACCGCCGCTACCAGATCATTTTCCTGATAGCATCTGGCATCACAGTCTACAAAATAGTACTCCCGTAAATATTCTTTTGCCTCCTTCAGCTTCACGATCACCATCTCTGCCTCCGGCGCTGCCCCGATAAACAGATTCTCCGGATTTGCCCCTCCGCATGCCACACTTGCAACAAAAGTGCCATGTCCGTCCGTATCAAATGACGGAACGGTTTCCTTTGGATTCTCGCTCTGGATCGCCAGATTGATTTGTTCTCTCGTATATTCACTTCCATATCCGATTTCCCGGGGCGCTGTTCCACTTTGTTCTTCCTGATCCCAGATTCGCCGGATCCTGGTCGAACCATCCAGATTCCGGAAAATGGGATCCAGATAGTTGATCCCAGTATCAATGATCCCAACTAGAACTCCTTCACCGCTTAATTCCAGACCAGTCAGATTCTGAACCGCAGCAATTCCCGCCTGTTGGATCGCTGCCATATCCAGTGTTGTATAGCACTTCGGAACCATTGTATACGGATAATCGCCAAGTGGCTTTTTTCTGTCTTCACTCTGGTCAATATAAAGAAGCTCAAAACCGTATTTTAACGGTATCCGGCATCCGTTTTCCAAAGGAAAATTTTCCCCGAGAGCACCGGTATCCCTCATCATAAAATCCCTGTATTCTTCCGACAGAATCTTTTCTTTACATTCTTCCTGTGGCATAACAATCCCTCATATATTTTCTTTTGGAAAATATATGAGGGATTGTTCTTTCTTATACTATGATACTGGACGGTTACGCATTTTGCACTCCATATCCATTCTTTATTCGGTACGTTTCTTTTCAATATCCTCGTAGAAGGAAGTCACTTCTTTTCCTTTTTCCAGGGTACTTACATTCGGACCGCTCTTGAATACGATTTTCAGAAGAATTGGTGTGATGATCGTTGTGATCACTACCACGATGATAACCGGTCCGAGGAAATTACCGCCCATCATACCGAGTGCTTCTCCCTTGCTGGCAACGATCAGCGCAACCTCACCACGGGAGATCATTCCGACACCGATTCGTGCACACTGATAATTCTTATATCCACACATCTTCGCACCAAGGGCACAGCCAACGATCTTTGTCAGGATCGCAACAATGGTAAGAATCACTGCAAAGCCTACAATTGCAGCACTCATCTTCGGAAGTTCTACCTTCAGCCCGATACTTGCGAAAAATACCGGTGAAAGCAGCATATAAGACATGGTATCAAATTTCTTCAGCACAAAATCAGATTTACTTGTATTGGAAATGATCAGTCCGGCAATAAATGCACCAGTGATATCTGCAACACCGAAGAATTTCTCTGCCACATAAGCCATCAGCAGACAGAATACAAATGCCATGATTGCATGGCGTCTGAGTCCTTTTTCCGCCTGATCTGTCCATTTTTTAAATATCTTGTAAAAGATAAATCCGATCACACCTGCAAATGCGAAGAATGCAACGATCTTCAGTAATACAACTGAAATCTTTACTGATTCATCTGCCATACTTGTTACCAGTGTCAGTGCAATGATACCAAGCACGTCATCAATGATCGCAGCTCCAAGAATCGCATTTCCGGATTTGGTTTTTAATTTACCAAGTTCTTTTAATGTCTCTACCGTAATACTTACGGAAGTTGCTGTCAGGATAACACCGATAAAGATATTCTGCAAAAATACGCTGCAGGATGCATCGGATGCGATCACATCCGGACGGTTAAAGAACATTGCAGTCGCATAACCGCCGATCAGTGGAACGATAACACCTATCAGTGCAATAACGAAGGATGCTTTTCCACTTGCCTTCAATTCCTGTATATCAGTTTCCAGACCTGCACAAAACATCAGCACGATAACACCGATCTCTGCAACGTTGTGTATAAAGCTTGTCTCTGTCAGGATCCCAAGCATCGCCGGTCCAAGAAGAACGCCTGCAAGAAGTGCCCCTACAACCTGTGGCATCTGTACCTTTCTGGTCGCAAGACCAAGTGCTTTAGTACAAAGTAAAATAATTGCAAGATCCAGTAAATACTTATAAGTCTCCATTCTCTCTCACTCCTGTTTATATCTTGTTTTTTTAGACACATTGTCTAATGTACACCTTTTAATACAATTTTTCAACAAAAAAATACCCGTAAATCTTAAATTTACGGATATTTCCCATTCTTTTTTTGTATGATCGCCATGTTTTTTTGATATATGAAGGTTATTGTTATACTCAGTGATGCTCAAGCCTTGGTACAGACTGGCTTCTCAGCTCGATCAGCGGTCCTCCGGTTCCTTCGATATATGCCTCCGTGATCGTCACTTCCCCGATGCTGTCATCCTTCGGAATCTCATACATAATATCCAGCATGAATTCTTCAATGATCGCACGCAGTGCACGGGCTCCAGTATCCTTCTTCATTGCCTTTCTTGCGATCGCATGAAGTGCACCATCATCGAATTTCAGATTGACCTCATCCAGTGCCAGAAGCTTCTGATACTGCTTGAGGATCGCATTTTTCGGCTCTTTTAATATCTGAACCATCATCTCTTCATCCAGTCCCTGAAGCGTAAATACGATCGGGAGACGTCCCAGAAATTCCGGAATCATTCCGAAGTTACGCAGATCTTCTGTCGTCACCTTCTCCAGTATTTTCTTATCATGATCATATTTGTCTTTCAGATCCGCTCCAAACCCGATAGAAGAATTCTTCATCAGTCTTTCCTTGATGATCTGCTCAAGATCCGGGAACGCACCGCCACAGATAAAAAGGATATTCTTTGTATTGACTATAGTGAGCGGAACCATCGCATTCTTACTGTTGGCTCCTACCGGCACTTCCACTTCGCTGCCTTCTAACAGCTTTAACATTCCCTGCTGTACGGATTCTCCGCTGACATCTCTCTGGCTGGTATTCTTTTTCTTCGCAATCTTGTCGATCTCATCGATAAAGATAATTCCCTGTTCCGCCTTATCTACGTCGTTGTCCGCAGCTGCAAGGAGCTTTGATACTACACTTTCAATATCATCCCCTATGTAGCCGGCCTCGGTAAGAGAGGTCGCATCTGTAATTGCAAGCGGCACATCCAAAAGTTTTGCCAGTGTCTTTACCAGATACGTCTTTCCAGAGCCGGTAGGTCCGATCATCAGCATATTGGATTTCTCGATTTCAATCTCATCCATTGTATCCGTTGCCACTCTTTTATAATGATTGTATACAGCAACCGACATTACCTTCTTGGCGTATTCCTGTCCTACTACATATTCATCCAGTTTCGCTTTGATCTTATGCGGAGCAGGAATATCCTTGATATTCAGGATCGGTTCTTTTTCTTCTTCCGGCTTTTTCTTTTTCACACGCTGGCTCTTCGGGATCTGTGCATCCATGTCTCCAAATCCCATCATCGGTCCCATGTTCATAAACTGGCTGTAATCCATCCCGCCAAAATTCATATTGTTCATTGTATCAAAGCTTTTTTGCATACAGTCCGGACACACGCAGATGTTGTTCGGAAGATCGATCATCTTTCCGGTCACACTCTCCGGTCTGTGACAGATGAAGCAGACCTTTTCATAGCGGTCTTCATTATTCTCTTTTTTGTCTGTATTTTCTACCTCACCGGTTACTTTCTCAACTGTCTTGTCCTTCTGGTCATTTTCTGCCATTGGCTGGTCCTCCTTTTCTCGGTCGTATTCAGACAGATTCCTCTGTCCTTCTTATTCGATTTCCACCCCTGCAAGTTCTATAAACTCTTCCTCTGAAATGATCGGCACTCCAAGTTCTTTCGCCTTTCTGTTCTTGGAAGAAGCAGACTCTACATCATTGTTGATCAGATAATTTGTCTTCTTCGTTACAGATCCGGTCACTTTTCCACCCATCTTCTCAACCAGTTCTTTTACCTCATTCCGGTTTGCAAAATGATTCACGCTGCCAGTGATAACGAAACTCATACCTACAAATTTCTGTTCCTCTGCCATCTCTTCCGGCTGGATCTCCAGTTCTCCGAGAAGGAGCTTAAATTCCTTTTTTCTTTCCTCTGATATAAAATATTTTACAAATGCCGCCGCAAGCACCGGACCTACCCCCTGGATATCACTCAGTTCTTCTTCCGATGCTCCTGTCATTTTTTCCACATCATTTTTAAAATGGCGGCAGATCAGTTTTGCATTTGCGAGACCGATTCCTGCAATCCCAAGTCCATATACCACTTTAGCAAGTGTTGTGCTTCTCGCCTTATCCACGCTTGCGATCAGGTTCGCATAGGATTTTTCTCCAAAGCCTTCCATCGTCTGAATTTCTTCCTGATAGGAATCCAGATGGAAGATATCTCTGTATTTGTGAATGAATCCTCTCGCAATAAATTTCTCCAGTGTCGCCTCAGAAAGCCCGTCAATATTGAGTGCATCCCTGCTGACAAACAATGCAAAGGATTTGATTCTTTTTGCCTGACACATCGGATTTGTGCAATACAACGACTTTGCATCATTCATCTGACGGATCTCCGTAGCTCCACCACAAACCGGACAGACTTTCGGGATCTCAATATTATCACTGCCGGTCAGATTCTTTGCAATCTGCGGAATGATCATATTCGCCTTATAGACTTCGATCGTATCCCCGATTCCCAGATGCAGCTCCTCCATAATACTTAAATTGTGTACACTTGCACGGCTTACCGTTGTTCCTTCCAGCTCTACCGGTTCAAAGATCGCTACCGGATTAATAAGCCCTGTTCTTGATGGACTCCATTCAATCTCCAGAAGGTGCGTCTCGCGGATCTCATCTGCCCATTTGAAAGCAAAAGAATCACGTGGGAATTTTGCCGTTCTCCCAAGCGACTGCCCATACGCAATGTCATCATATACAAGAACCAGACCATCTGACGGAAAATCATTTTCTACGATCTTTTCTGCAAAAAATGCAACCTTCTCATCCAGTTCTTCCCTTGTCACCAGATAATGCTCCACCACATCAAATCCCTGCTGTTCCAGCCAGTCAAGCTGTTCTTTTCTGGAATTGTGGAAATCCACATTTTCTGCACGTACCAGGGTAAATGCATAGAACTTTACATTTCTCTGTGCCGTGATCTTGTTGTTCAGCTGGCGGACAGAACCACTGCACAGATTCCGTGGGTTTTTATATTTTGCATCCACGTCATCAATTTCTTCATTGATCCGCTCAAAATCTTTGTAACCGATCACCGCTTCCCCTCGCAGGATCAGTTCCCCTTTATACGGAATATGAAGCGGCACGTTTTTAAATACTTTCGCATTGTTGGTAATGACCTCACCGACTTCCCCATTTCCTCTTGTAACTGCCTTAAAAAGTTCGCCGTCACGATAGGTCAGAACAATCGTCAGACCATCCATCTTCCATGAGATCACAGCCATCTGGTCTCCGACAAATTCCTTCAGCCTTGCCACTTCTTTTGTCTTGTCAAGAGAAAGCATCGGTGACTCATGACGTTCTTTCGGAAGCTCACTTAATACTTCATATCCTACATTCACCGTCGGACTGGAAGCCATAACGGTTCCCAGCTCTTCTTCCAGACCTTTCAGTTCATCATACAGCGCATCATACTCATAATTGCTCATAATTTCCTGCGCATCCTGATAATAAGCTTTTCCGGCTTTATTCAGAAGCCCTACCAGCTCCTGCATCCTTTTCATCTTATCCATATCCAAATCCACACTTTTAATTATTGTTCCACGGTGTCGGCTCTGACTTTGAATCCCTGATCAGCTCATAGAGTTCATTCAGTTCCTGATCCGTAACCTTCCGGTATTCTCCCGGCTTTAAATTACCAAGTTCGATATTCATGATCCGCACTCTCCGTAGCTCCTTTACCTCGTAGCCAAGTGCCTCACACATCCGGCGGATCTGCCGGTTGAGTCCCTGTGTCAGAATGATCTTAAATTTATATTTTCCAAGCTTTTCTACCTGGCATGGTCTTGTGACAGTATCCAGGATCGGGACACCGCCTGCCATCTCCTTGAGAAATTCATCTGTCACGGGCTTATCAACTGTAACTTTATATTCTTTTTCATGTTTATTTGCCGCACGCATCATCCGGTTGATAATGTCGCCGTTGTTCGTCATCAGAAGCAGCCCTTCCGAATCCTTATCCAGACGTCCTACATAAGTAATCCGTACCGGATAGTTAAGAAAACGTACAATACTGTCTCTCTCCCGTCTCTCCTCAGTACAGACAATTCCACGCGGCTTATTGACCGCAAGCACGATCATCTCTTCCTGTCTGGATACCTGCTTTTTCCCAATCCGGACAACCTGACACGGCTCTACCTTCATTCCGGTCTCTGCACGCACACCGTCAACCGTCACCTGTCCGGCTGCTATCAGTTTGTCCGCTTCCCTTCTGGAACATACACCAGCTTCACTTAAATATTTGTTCAGCCGGACCGGTCCTTTATTTTCCGTGTCCAGAAACTGCTTTTCTATTTTATTTGCCATGTTTTTCTCCTGTTAATTCTCATCCAGTACCCCCGCCAGCATCCGGTCTTCAAAGAATGTATTGGCATTATACAGGAACAGCACATCATCAAACTGTTTATCTGACATCACAGAACTTAATTTACCGGTATAATAACGAGGGTCGATCACAACGATTTCCCGGTAATACGGAGCCAGAAGCGGAAGAAAACAGTTTGCATATGAATCTTTGAACACCAGAAGTCTGCGTTTTTCTGTCTGTGTTGATTGGATATCGATCATTGCATGATTTCCACCGAAGAATACGGAATATTGATCTCTCTCATCCAGTTTGGATGAATCATACATAGAAGCACTCTTTTTCTGTTCTTCCACATAATTGACTGCAACCTGTGGTGCATCCGCACTCTTTGGCAGATAAATATAGATTGGTTCCTTATAATCTGTCTCATATCCACTCTTTGCGGATAACGTTCCGTTAAAAGAATCCGATACCGCATAGGCTTTCATCTTAATTTCTTCACTCTTATCCAGTCCAAGCTGCGTCTTTGCTCCCTGGAATGCATACCATGCACCAAGAGAAGTCCAGTGATGATCCGTGTGATAATAAATTGCTTCATCCTTGTGAGCATCCAGTACTTTTTCTGCATCGATCCAGTCATAAGAATCTCCAAGTTCTGCCTTTACACGGCTGATCTGTCTGCTCTGACTGGCAGTCACCGCAAATGCCGGAAGCTTGTCCTCCATAACATTTGCCGCATTCGGGACCAGCATCATATGCATCTGGATATCCGGATAACGCTCTTTAAAATTCTTCATTGCATCCAGATTCTCTTTCAGATCACTTTCATCTGCCACAGCAACAACTTCCATCAGATAATGATCCTTTCCTTTGAAAACACCACCTTCTTCTGTCCTCCCCGCCACACTGTCCGCAAATGTCTTAATTCTTACCCAGGTATCTCTTCCTGCAAACTGATCCGATACATACTCCTCGTACTGCTCCATAAACCTTCCGGAAGCAATTCCGGAAAGAGAAATTTCCGGTTTCTGCGCCAGCATACGCATTTCTTTTTCTGACATCTGCCTGTCTTTATGCATAAGGTTTACTCCGCAGCTGAGAATAAGGACTCCCAGAAATAAAAACGCACATACTGCCTGGATCTGTTTTTTCCCTCCTGGCAGAAAATACTTTGTTCTGTTTTTTTGTTTATTATTCTTTCTTTCTACCATTGTCTTTCCTTAAAATCTAAAATATAAAAATGGATTGTAACTTTCTGTCACCAGATATGCCACACACAGCACAAACAGTCCTGCCATCAGGCAGCCTGCCAGAACCGTATGCGGTCTTTCTTCATTAAATACCAGCCGCTTTCCGAGCAGATGCATAAACGGTGTACTTCCTATGATCCCTGCCACCCAGAAGAGCCAGTTTCGCATGATCAGGTACAATGCCTGGCTATCCATAAATCCGGTTGCACCCTGTCCGAACATATTGCCGATCCAGGTAAGTGCGCTTCCGAGTGTCGGGCTGAAGAACAGTACCCAGCCGAGCATGACCAGAATCATTGTGTAAAGTGTCTGGACTGCCCCCGGCAGCTTTGCAAGTATTTTTCCTGTAAAATATTTTTCAGTAATGAGGATCACTCCGTAGAAGAGCCCCCATACTACAAAGTTCCAGCTTGCCCCGTGCCAGAGACCGGTCAGGAACCATACAATCAGAAGATTCAGTAAATGCCGCGGAACCGTTACCCTGTTTCCTCCAAGCGGAATATACACATACTCGCGGAACCATGATCCCAGCGAAATATGCCATCTTCTCCAGAACTCGGTAACACTTTTGGAAATATACGGATAATTGAAGTTCTGCATAAACTCAAATCCGAACATCTTTCCAAGTCCGACTGCCATGTCCGAATAACCGCTGAAATCGAAATAAATCTGGAAAGTGTAGGCAAGACATCCAAGCCACGCAGTCACTACTGACATTCCATCCATCGCCGCGATATTTTCATAAATCGAACCAATCGTATTCGCCAAAAGCACCTTCTTTGCCAGTCCCATCACAAAGAACCAGGCACCGTATCCAAACTTCGTCAGTGATTCCTTTCTTTCACGCAGTTGTCTCTCCACATCTGCATACTGTACGATCGGACCTGCGATCAGCTGTGGGAACATTGTAACATAGGTTCCGAAATCAATCAGATTTACCTGTACGTCTACATTTCCCCTATATACATCAATGATGTAAGACAATGTCTGGAAAGTATAGAAAGAAATTCCGATTGGGAGTTCCAGTTTTCTATATGGAATATAGAACGGAAGGATCGCATTTAAATTTGTTACGATAAATCCGTAATATTTGAAAAATCCAAGAATAAACAGGTTTACAACGATCGTAAAGATCAGACTGCGCACCTGCGATTTTCTTCCTGCTTTTAATGCAATGTCCATTCCGCAAAAATAATTGAACAGAATGGAAATCAGCATCAGGAAGATATAGACCGGCTCTCCCCACGCATAAAATATGAGGGAAGCGATCAAAAGTACCACATTTTTTACCTTACGCGGCACCAAATAATATACCAACAGTGTAATTGGCAAAAATGTAAACAAAAATACCAGACTACTAAATAACATAACTTTTTCGTTTCCTTTTATCTACTTCAGGCTCTTTGTAAACGCCTTTTCTACAGTTTCAGCTTTTGGTGAAATAACAAAAAGCACGTATGTACCTTTCGTCTTAATGATCGAAGCATCCAGAAGCTTTACCTGCTCGGCCCCATATCCTTCAAAATTATCGAGCTGTGTCTTTTTTCGCTGTTCTGCGGCTTTCTCAACTGCCTCTGCCTCATTCTCGTCCTTTGTTTTCACCAGAAGGAGCTCGTTGACTCCCATTGTTTCATTCGTATAATACAGTGTTATATCTTCATAATCCTTTGGATTGATCCCATAGAATCTCTTGATCTCCTGGGTTCCGGCAAGTGTCATGTTCTTGTCATCTGCCGCATCCACAACCGCTTTCTGTACATCTGCAAACGGTGTATCGCTGTCTCCCTTAGACTGAAAGATCAGACCGATATAGATAAGCAAAATAATTACCATCCCAGCTCTGATATTACGCAGAACTGTAAATTCCCCTTTTTTCTTTGTCATATTCCGGCCACCTCCGCCATATATTCTGCCCAGATTGGATAATACTCCGCCTTCATATGCTCGCCATCCTGCTCATAATACTCATCTTTTACGATCTCTGTATTATCGATAAATGTAATTCCTTCTTCATCACACATTGCTTTAAGTGCGGTATTATAATCCGGAATCTTGGCATAAACCGGCTCTTCTTCTTCTTTTTGGGCGGAAACAGGAAGAACACAGTTGATGTAGATCACTGCATCCGGCATCTGCTCACGTACATTTGCAAGTACCGCTTTGTACTTTTCAATAAATGCATCTGTATCTCCATCTGTTCCGGAAATATCATTCAGTCCAAGTGCCAGAAAAAGGACTTCCGGCTTTAATTCTGCAGCTGTCTTAATCAGATCACCGGTCTGATCGAGGTGCATTCCCTTTTCCGCTACAACCTTAGAAGTATCAAGCACATCATATACGGTAAAACCGGTTGTGATCGAATCTCCGAGAATCACCGCATGCGCAAATTTTTCGGACAACGGACGGTTCTGCCAGTCCTCTGTCGCCTGTTTTTCTTCTTTTTCAATATTTGAAATTTTGGTCTCCACCTCAGATACATCTGCTTTTTCTAACTTCTTGATTGCTTTTACTCCTGCTGATGTATTCACCTTATCTGTTCCAAGATGCGAAAGACCAATACTTACGATTACCGTCAGTACAACAACCGCTCCTGCAATTTCCATCAGAACTTTTTTTCTTCTTTCTTCTGCCTGATGTTCTTTCTCCATCGTTCTTTTTTTCATGCTATGCATCCTATCTTTTATTAAAATATGAGTTTCATTTTCATTGAATCATGTAATAAATACTCTAACTTATTTATTTTACTTTCTTCTATTATAAAAGTCAAATCTTTAATAATGCCAAAATCACCAAATGTGCAGGGTAAAACACGTAAAAAAAATACTTTTTCACAAGAAAATGTTTCTGTGATTTTTTTCCGTTATAAAATACCAAAACACAGGCTCCCGCTGCCAGTACTGCGATCATTGCCCCTGCTCCTGATGCCAATCCTGCTGCTCCCGGAAGTTCGGCTGTCACCGTAATCCCCAGAACAAGTGCCGCAATAAAAAATACCTTTTTCCGGCGCTTTGGATCCTCTCCTGCCCGGTAAAACCAAAGCGTATACAAGGGAGCCAGAATTGCCCAGTCACAGATACTGCTTACTGCTATAATTCCCAGCACAACCAGACTTTTCTTGCCCGGATCTAATATTTTTTCCTCTGCAATCAGCAGACACAGACACAGAAAAAGTGTAAACATCATATTTAAGGTATACCACGGTGCCAGATGATTCCGCGCAAATGCCAGATAATACGGAAGCTGTGAAATAACAGCAAAAATCAGCAGTCTTCCGGCATATTTTTTTACTGACCTTGTATAGCGGTATCCCTCAACCAGAAACCAGCACATGACCGGTGCCGTAAAATAACCGATATCCTTTAGCACTTCGCAGGCAAAGGTTCCTGGCTGCAGAAATATATTTGCAACATGATTGAGCAACATGGTAAACACTGCAATGTATTTGATCTGATCCCGGTTTAATTCTATTTTCATCTTGTTATCCATCCTTTTTCTTTCCCGTATTGTATCAAATTCTTATGCATATCTCAAGATTTATGCTATACTGATACTATTACACTGATGACAGGAGGAAGTCTATGCTTATTTTTTCTCTGGATACAAAAAAATGCATGAACGCACTTTTACTGCATCCTGCATTTGATTCCTTTTTATTTATTGAAGGAGATATCACAACTTTTAATACCTTTCAATTTAACGGACGACTGAAAAAAGATTTCTTCAGTGCTGAAGAAAAAGAAGCTCTGGATGACCGGGAATATGCTCTCTGGAAGGAACTTCGCGAGTTTTGTCTTTCTCTGATCAAAGGAAAGCGTACTCCGCTGGGATTTCATTTTGTTCTTTCTATGTCAGCACCGAATATTGCACGGCTTCTCGAACAGGAACATCTTTCCTTTGCTCCGGCAGATGTGCAGGGATTGTACCTGAATTTTAAATATGACGGGACAAAACTTAGCTGTACGACAGGAACGTCTATGAACCTGTTCACGCTGGACAAGTCACTGGAGCAGGCATGGGACAAGATGGCGCAGCGGATTTTTGCAAAGTACGAGATTCCGTTTGAGGTTGAGTAAAATTTTGAAAATAGTGGTGAGACAAAGAGCATAAAATACTGTATGCGGTATTTTATGCTCTTTGTCTTTCTACTGTTAATGACCTCGTTGGCAAAATTCTTACACAATGCCTCAACTCGGAATTGCAAGAGGACGGTCGGCGGGTTCCGGAAAATCCGGAACCTTGGACCTGGTTCTGGGTAAATTCAGATATATGTTCCGTTTCTTATACGTGGGTAATGATTGCTGTCAGTAATTCCTGGAATTGCTCAGCCACCCGGTCGGCGGTTTGTTGGACTTCCTGGTGGTTCAGATGTTGTGATGTCATGCCGGCGGCGAGGTTGGTGATACAGGAGATGCCACAGACTTCGATTCCCATGTGGCGCGCAGCGATCGTCTCGCAGGCGGTGCTCATGCCTACGGCATCAGCCCCACAGGTGCGGTACATACGGATTTCTGCCGGGGTCTCATAAGAAGGACCGGTAAGCTGAAGGTATACACCTTCTTTCAGAGGAATGCCGAGTTTTTGGGCTTCTTTTTTTATGATCTGCTGCATCCGCTCACTATAGGCTTCACTCATATCCGGAAAACGGGTTCCAAGTTCTTCGACATTGGCACCGATCAGTGGATTAGGGATTCCACTCATAATCTGGTCTGTGATGAGCATGAGATCGCCCGGATGGAATCCGGTATTGATTCCGCCTGATGCATTGGTAAGAATCAGCTTCTTTGCGCCTAACATTCCCATCAGCCGCACCGGAAGCACCACATCTGTTACCGGATACCCTTCATAATAATGCACACGTCCCTGCATGATCACAACCGGAACTTCTTTTACATAACCAAATACAAATTGTCCTTTATGTCCCACAACTGTCGACACCGGAAAACCTTCAATTTCTGTATATGGAATGATCTGTTCTATCTTGATTTTTGATGCGTATTCGCCAAGACCGGAGCCCAGAATCACTGCCACTTCCGGTTTAAAATTCGTTTTTTGAAGAATGCTTTTCCGGCATATTTCCAGCTTTTCATAAATTTCATTGCTCATACAGAATTCCTCTTTTCTCTTATTCTTCAGAGTCAATCCTCTCTGTTTGTAGTTTCTTTATTTCAGCATTTTGCAAATTTTATCTTTTATAGAATCATCGGCAAATGCAGTATCAATTGCATTTTTCATCATCTGAAGGATTTCTTCGTCCCGGATTCCATAATTTTTCTGAATAAATTCCAGTTCTTTTGTAAGACTGGTGTTACTTACCGTTCGGTTATCTGTGTTGACCGATACTTTTAAGCCTGCATCCAGAAATTCCCGCATCGGATATTCCGCCATGCAGTTTACAGATTTGGTCTGTAAATTGCTGATCGGACACATCTCGATACCAATATCTGCTTTTTTTGCCATTTTCCGGATCTCCTGGTTGCCACGCATCGCGATCCCATGCCCGATCCTTCCAGCTCCCACGTTTATCGAATCTATGACATTCTGTGGATTTCCACATTCTCCGGCATGGAGTGTAAATGGCATTCCCATCTTCTTTGTCTCTGTAAAAATATCCATAAATTCAGACATCGGATACAATGCTTCTGCTCCTGCAAGATCTGCTGCACAAACTCCGGATCCCAGATATTCTCTTGCCGTCTTGATCATCCGCATATTATCCTCAGCGCTGTGATGCCGCATTGCACAGACGATCACACCATACTCGATTCCAAAATCTTTTTTCCCCTGCTCCATTCCGCTGATTACTGCTTCGATCACCTTCCGGCTGTCCATCTTTTTTGTCTCTGACAGAAGTGGAGCAAAACGGATCTCCGCATAACAGACATTTTCTTCGTTCATCTGGGAGAGCAGATCATACGCAGCTCCGGAAAGTCCCTCTTCATCCATAATGCATCTGCCGGGAAGGTCAAATTTTTCCAGATATTCATTCAGACTTGTGCAGTTTTCTGAAACACTGAGTTCTTCAGGTCTTACAGTTCTTCCAAGCCTTTTTTCAATAAATGGTCTGCTAAGAGAACCGTCCAGATGACAGTGAAGCTCAATCTTTGGTAATTCTTTCAAGGTTTCCTGTGTCATTTTTCATTCCTTCTCTTTTTCCTTTTCTTCAAAAATCTTCTTTTGGAGTCTGAGTCCTTTCTCATTCTGTAAGATTGGATGGTCCGAAACCTTTTGGCAACATTTCTTTCAAGGTATAGATATCATAATGCTTTTCATCTACTGCAAGAATGATCTGAAATGTCTCCGGATCGCAGAATTCCATCATGACCTGCCTGCATACTCCGCACGGCGGTGCATACTCTGTCACAACACCGCCCTTTCCCCCTACAATACAGATTGCATCAAATTCTTTTACTCCTTCGCTGACTGCCTTGAAAAATGCGGTACGCTCCGCACAGTTTGTCGGTGTATAAGCCGCATTTTCAATATTGCATCCCGTATATATCCGTCCATTCTTTCCAAGCAGCGCAGCTCCCACTTTAAAGTCAGAATAAGGGGTATAAGAATATGCAAGCTGAGAAAGCGCGATTTCTATCATTTTTTTAATTTGTTCTTTTTTCATTCTCTTTTTTCCTGCTTTTTCTTGCTAAATAAGTTCATTCAGAATCGAATGTCCGATCGTTCCTTCCGGCATTTTTACACCAAAATTATCTGTGACCGTTGCCCCGATCACTGCAAAGGTATTTTCCTCCATAATCACGCCACCCTCATCCATCTTTTTGGAATACGCCAAAAACGGTACATATTCCCGTGTATGATCGGTTCCTGTGTAGGTCGGATCGTTTCCATGATCGGCGGTAATAATAAGAAGATCATCCTCCCGCAGTTCATCCAGCAAAATTCCAAGATTTTTATCAAATCTCTCAATCTCATGTCCGTAGCCAACCGGATCGCGCCGGTGCCCCCACTGTGCATCAAAATCAACCAGATTTACAAAGCACAGTCCGTCAAAATCTTTTTTGCAAATCTCAATGGTCTGCTCCATTCCATGCACGGAGCTGTTGGAATGATACGATTCTGTGATTCCTTCTCCGCAAAAGATATCATGGATCTTTCCGACTGCGATCACATCCTTTCCCGCATCTTTCAGTGCGTCAAGTGCAGTCTTTCCAGTCGGCTCAAGTGCATAATCCCTGCGGTTGCTGGTTCTTTTAAATTCACCTTTTTTCTTTCCTACATACGGTCTTGCAATGACTCGTCCCACGCGCCATTCATCCTTCATCGTGATCTCTCTTGCGATCTCACAACACCGGTACAGATTTGCCAGATCAAATGTCTCTTCATTTCCACAAATCTGCAATACAGAATCCGCAGAGGTATAGACAATCATTACACCTGTTTCAATTTCTTCTTCCCCAAGTTCTTCAATGATCTTTGTTCCGCTCTCACTACGGTTTCCAATCACTTTTTTCCCGCAACGTTTTTCCAGTTCTGCGATCAGTTCCGGTGGAAATCCATGTTCGGTAAAGGTTTTAAATGGTTTTTCTGTATAAATCCCCATCATTTCCCAGTGTCCGGTCATCGTATCTTTTCCGTTACTCGCCTCTTTCAGTCTGGTAATTTTTCCAACCGGATTCTCTATTCCATACATCTTTCCCCCGGTGTGCAGATTCAGCATACCAAGTTTCCGAAGATTTGGGATCTCCAGTGTCCCCATTCTGTCTAAAATATGACCAAATGTATCTACATCCCTGTCACCGAATTGCTCAGAATCAGGCATTGCACCAATTCCAAGCGAATCCAGAACGATCACAAAAATTCGTTTATATATTGTTTCTTTCATTTACCGATCCTCTTTGATTAACTTTCTGATGGCTTCCACTGCCACCTGCACTGCCATATCTGTATCATGTACTACCGGATTTTCAAGTCCCAGTTTTTCTCTTTCCTGATTTGCCATTACAAGGAAACACGCACCCACGCGTACATGAAGCTTTGCTGCCACAATGTAAAGTGCTGCCGTCTCCATCTCTGATGCCAGACATCCCAGTTTCTTCCAGGCTTCCCATTTATTGATCAGTTCATAACCTGCCGGCATCATCTCCGGCTCATGCTGTCCGTAAAATGCATCTTTTGACTGTACCACTCCGGTATAAAATTCACAGTCCTTTTCCTTCGCAGCACTGACCAGTGCGTTCACCACCATAAGGTCTGCCACTGCCGGATATTCGATCGGCGCATATTCTTTGCTAGTCCCTTCCATTCTGACGGCACCCGTAGCAACTACTATATCCCCACTTTTTACTTCCGGCTGTATCCCACCGCAGGTTCCAATCCGTACAAACGTATCAGCTCCACATCTGGCTAATTCTTCCATCGCAATTGCTGCTGATGGCCCCCCGATTCCGGTAGATGTGACACTTACCTTTATGCCGTCTAAAGTTCCTGTATAAGTGATAAATTCCCGGTTATCTGCAATCATTACCGGATCTTCAAAATACTGTGCTATTTTTTTGCAGCGCTTTGGATCTCCCGGGAGAATGACATAACGGCCGACTTCCCCGTTGGCCACCTGAACATGATATTGTCTGCTTATATCCTTTGAATAATTCTTCATCGTATCCACCGCCTCTCTTTTGTTATATTATACTATAAAAGACCAGGAAGTTCACCAACACTTTGTGGAAAGTATTTCCAAATACAGCCAAAAAAGCCTGACCATTCAGACCTTTTCGCATAAGCGAAAACAAGAATCTGAATGATTCAGGCTTTTCCGGGTATCTACAGCAAAATTACTTTGCCAGTTTCATCATAATTTCATTACTGCGTTTTACAAATTCTGTCATCTCTTCCGGGCTGAGTGGCTTGTGTGCCAGCATTGCCAGGTCATATAACTGATGGCAGAACATTTCTGTATTTTCGCCATCTTTATGCTCTACAACATATTCTACCAGCGGATGATTTGCATTCAGGATCAGGGTTGCATTGGTTCCGAACATAGACGGATCCATGCCTGACATTCCATACATCTTCATCATTTCCTGCATACGGCGTGATTCTTCGGAAAGTGTAATCATAGATGCCACATTTTCATCTTTCATCTTTTCCACTTTTACTTCCAGTTTGTCATTGCCAAGTGCTTTGCGGAAGATTTCGACCAGACTGTCAGTTTTTTCTTTGAATGCTTCTTTTTCTTCTTCAGATACATCTTCTTTGAAGTGGTCAGTCAGATCTGCATCGATTCTCTGGAACTTGATATGTTCGTTCTTCTGTTCCATCTGAGTAATAAATGGAGAATCAATATTATGTGACAAGATCACTGCGTCCAGTCCCTCTTTTTTGAACATATTGATATACTGGCTCTGCTGCTGTTCATCTGTTACATAGTAGATTGTTGTCTTCTCTGTTTCTTTCTTTTCTGCTGACTGCTCTGCATTTTCACCCTCGGTCTTTTCCTCCGGTTCTGCTTTTCCGCCATTTTTTTCGATGCATTCTTTGAGTGTCATATACTTGTGATCCAGGTTCTTGAACAGAACATAATCGCTCATCTTCTCGCAGAATTTTTCATCTTTCAGGCAGCCGAATTTGATAAATGGGCTGATGTCATCCCAGTATTTCTCATAGTTTTCTTTATCTGTCTTGCACATTCCTGAAAGCTTGTCAGCAACTTTCTTGGAAATGTATTCGGAGATCTTCTGTACGAATCCATCATTCTGCAGTGCGCTTCGTGATACGTTAAGCGGCAGATCCGGACAATCAATGACTCCTTTTAATACCATCAGGAATTCCGGAATAACTTCTTTGATATTGTCTGCGATAAATACCTGATTGTTGTACAATTTGATGGTTCCTTCAATGGAATCGTATTCGGTATTGATCTTAGGGAAGTACAGGATACCCTTTAAGTTGAATGGATAATCCATGTTCAGATGAATCCAGAACAGCGGTTCTTTGTAATCCATAAATACTTTCCGGTAGAAATCAATATAATCTTCTTTGCTGCATTCGTTTGGATGCTTTGTCCACAGCGGTGCCGGATCACTGATCGATACCGGACGTTTCACGATCTTTGCTTTGTCGGATGCCGGTGAAACTTCAACCATTTCTTTTTCACCGTTCTCATTTTCTTTTTCTTCCATCTTGGCGTCTTCATGGATATGTTCAACAACCGTATCGGTATCCAGGACTTCATCCTCCGGGATCGTCTCATATTCCGGTTCTGCATTTGCTTTGGATACAAAAATCTCTACTGGCATGAATGAACAGTATTTTTCAAGGACTTCGCGGATTCTGTATTCATTTGAAAATTCTACACAATCTTCGTTCAGGAATAAGGTGATTTCAGAACCAACTTCCTCTTTATCCCCTTCTTCCATCTCATACTCTGTACCGCCTTCACTTACCCAGTGTACCGGTTTTGCACCTTCTTTATAAGAAAGGGTATCAATATGAACTTCATCAGCTACCATGAAGGCAGAGTAGAATCCAAGACCAAAGTGTCCGATCATATCGTCCTCTGTTGTCTTATCTTTGTATTTGTTCAGGAATTCGGTTGCTCCTGAAAATGCGATCTGTGTGATATATTCTTCTACTTCATCAGCAGTCATACCAAGACCATTATCGATGAATTTCAAAGTCTTCTCTTCCGGGTTTACAATAACCTGGATCTTTCCTTTATAATCATCCGGAAGTGTATATTCTCCCATCATGTCCAGCTTCTTTAATTTTGTGATCGCGTCGCATCCATTGGAAACAAGCTCTCTTGCGAAAATATCATGATCAGAATATACCCATTTCTTGATAATCGGGAAAATATTTTCGCTGCTGATTGAAAGACTACCTTTTTTTGCTGCCATTTTTATCACTCCTAAATTTCATATTCTATCTTTTTACGGTTTCAAATACCGTATTTTTCTGTCTATGAAATATCTTAATACCCTGATTTCTAAATGTCAATAGAAAATTAGCACTCTTTTGACAAGAGTGCTAATAATTCTGTGAAGAATATAAACTTTCTGTGAAATATATTTTCCGATTCTTTGTGTACCATCTATAAGAAATCTTTGACATACACTTGCAAAAGCTTTTACTCCACGCTCTTCAAAGATTCCACCATATCGATCTTCTTCAGCTTGTAGAACATTACCCAGTTTACAAATAAAGAAAATGCTACAGTAAACAAGAAACTGTACAGATAACTCTGCCAGTGTATCTGACGTCCGAACATCGCCTCTTCCACCTCAACCGTCAGGATGATATACCGGTGAAGCAGATTACCGAGCACCATACCCACAACCGATCCAATGATCGTCAGCAGGATATTCTCTCTGTATACATAAGAGGCAACCTCTCCGTCGTAGAATCCCAGAACCTTCAAGGTTGCAAGCTCTCTCTGACGCTCGGTGATGTTGATATTGTTCAGATTGTACAGTACCACAAATGCCAGCATTCCGGCAGATACGATCAGTACCACGATGACCAGATTCAGGCTTCGCAGCATGTCATCCAGCCTTCCTTCAATACTGCTGGTATAACTTACATTCAGTACTCCATCCATCGACAGAAGCTTTGTTCCGATCTTCTCGATCTGATCATCCTTTCCGTCCTTTACACTGTAGATGATCGTGTTATATTCTGCCGGTACACCATATAATTCCTCGTATTTTTCCGGTGACAGATACAGGTAATGGCTCATATAGTTCTCGCAGATGGCGCCAACCGTCACCGTCTGGTCTCCCTTGTCCTCGTCCTCGATCGTAAGCTCATCTCCCACCTTTACATTCAGAAGGGATGCCATTTTCTCAGTCAGAATCACTTCGTCTTTTTTCAGTGAATAAACCTCGTCCTTATTGGTCCTGCTGTGGAAGCTTAAAAAGTCCTCAATCTTTTCATTATCCGATGGCACCATCAGATAAAGTGTCTTTTTACCGGATGCAGATTTTACATCGGTCTTCTGCATCCGCGCTTCGATCGTCTCTTTTATATCTGCATTCTGATCCAGATAATCATGGAGCTGTTGTCTGTTCTCTTCGGATATGTCGTCACTCATGTAGGTTGCCGCATCATAGAACTGCACCTTCTCATACTGCAGGCTGACGATCTCATAGATACAGTCCTTCAGTCCGAATCCGACTACCATCAGTGCCATACAGCCGCCGATTCCGAAAATGGTCATAAAGAATCGCTTCTTATACCGAATCAGATTCCGCACGGTCGATTTCCATGTAAAATTCAGATGCTTCCAGATAATTCCGATCCGCTCCAGAAGAATCCGCTTCCCCTGCTTCGGTGCTGCCGGACGCATCAGCTCTGCCGGTTCTGCTGCCAGCTCTTTGTAGCAGGATGCGATCGTAGCGATCAGTGTGCAGGCAACTGCGATTCCCGAAGCCTGGAGTGCATAGCTCATATGGTACGGTACCAGGATCGCCGGCAGATGCTTATACAGGATCATATAAGCATAAATAATGATAAACGGCAGGATCTTTTCCCCGGCCAGTACTCCGAAAATACTTCCGCCAAGCGTTGCAATCAGAGCATAACCAATGTATTTCCCTGCAATTGCAGCTTTTCCATAACCGAGTGCCTTCATCGTTCCGATCTGTACACGCTGTTCCTCTACCATTCGTGTCATCGTTGTCAGACTGATCAATGCTGCCACCAAGAAAAAGAGTACCGGGAACACTTTTCCAATAGAACGCATGCGGTCTGCATTATCTCCGTATCCTTGATATTCCGTCAGTGCATCCTCTCTCGTCTGCACATACCACTTCGGATTTTCGATTTTTTTGATCTCAGCCTCTGCGTCTGCAATCTGCTGCTTTGCATCCGTCAGCTGCTTCTCTCCATCTGTAATCTTTGCCTGTCCGTCCGTGATCTGTTCTTCCGCTTCTTTTGCTGCCTGCTCATATTTACTCCGACCATCCGCAAGCTCCTGTTCACCGGATGCAAGTTGTGCTTTACTTGCATTTAAAGTGTCCTCTTTTTCATTCAGAAGTGCCCATGCAGACAAGATCTGTGCTTTTCCGTCCGTAATCTGAGATTTTGTGCGGTCAAGCTGGGATCTGGCTGCTGCGATCTGACTCTTGCCGTCTGTAATCTGCCTGCCTGCACTTAACAGCTCTTCTTCCTGTGCGGCAAGCGTCTGCTCCTGCCCAAGAAGTGCAGCCTCTTTTTTATCCAATTCATCTCGCTGCGCAGTCAGGCTGGTGATCTGGGCATCCAGATCTGCTTCTGTGGTAAAACCTGCCTGTGCTAACAGTCCGCTCTTTGCTGTTTCAAGCTGTGTCTTCTGCGCCTGTATACCGGCAAACTGTGCGTTTAAATTCTCCCACTTATTTACATAAGCCTGCTGTTCTTCGTTTCTGTCTTCTTCTGGAATTTTTACATATTCCTGATATACATCGCTGTCCATTCCGTCCAGCTGCTTCTGCACTTCCGCCATCCCCGAATCGCACTGGCTGATTCCATCTTCAATTCCATCCAGCCCGTCTCTCAGCTGCTTAAGCGGTGCCAGACCTTCGTCCAGCTGTTTCTTCCCATCTGCAATCTGCGTCCTGCCTGCTGCAATCTGCGCTTTTCCAGCCGTAATGAACGGCATATATTTTGCATAATTGCTCAGATACGTCTGCTCTGCTGCCGCAAGCTCCTGTTCTTTCTGATCCAGCTGTGCTTTCCCGGACTCATACTCTGCCTCTGCTGAACTTAGCTGTGCCTGCTTATCATTCAGCTGCGCTTTTGCATCGGCAAGCTGTGTCTCGCCGTCTGCGATCTGCTGCTTTGCATCCGCAAGCTCCGCTTCTCCATCCGTAAGCTGCTGCTTTGCTTTTTCCAGTTCTTCGGCTGCCTTGCTTTTCCCACTCTCCAGCTCTTTTTTCGCATCCTCCAGTTCCTGCGATTTTTCATTCACTGTCTTCTCTGAATCAGCAAGCTTTTCATTTGCCTCATCTACAATTTCCTGTTTGCGGACTGCACAGCGTTCTTCTTCGATTGCACTCACAGCTTCCTTTGCTGCATCCGACAGATTATTGTATTCATCAGTAAATGCCGTTTTCTCTTCTGCACCGCTCACCTTCACATAAGCTTCCGTATAAACATCCATGTCAAAAGAAGCTTTATCCACTACAACAAATCCACTGATCTCTCCGGTTCCGATC
Source organism: Coprococcus sp. AM11-30B (assembly GCF_027674365.1). Taxonomy (NCBI): domain Bacteria; kingdom Bacillati; phylum Bacillota; class Clostridia; order Lachnospirales; family Lachnospiraceae; genus Coprococcus; species Coprococcus sp. AM11-30B. Next base: position 120,042 of record NZ_JAQDVB010000009.1, read on the forward strand.
GTACTGCTTCCTCTTCCAAATGAAATATACAGCGGACTGTTCCCGATCCCGACAATCTTATATGTATCTGTAACCAGTGAATCCGTCAACGCCTCTCCATCGCCGGAATGGAAAGTTACCGTGTCGCCAACCTTCAGGTCTGTATAGCTCAGAAAATCTTCATCCACCAGACATTCTCCGGCTTTTTCCGGCAGCCTGCCTTCCACAACCGAAACCTGATTAAAATTCTTCTGCATACTCAGCATATGGACAACCTTTTCATTGTCTCCAACCGGGCAAAGCACGTCTTTGCTGTATCCGCCTTCTACAGCTTCAATTCCCGATACCTTTCCAATTGCTTTGATATCCGCTTTGGTAAGTCCCATGGTTCCCATTACCTTCAGATCCATCAGCTCTGAATCATCGAAATACTGATCTGCAGTGATCCGCATACTTGGCTCTGATGCACGGATTCCCGAATAAAATGCGACACCCAATGCTACGATAAAAAAGATTGATACAAACCGTCCCATCGTCTTTTTTATTTCTATTATAAAATCTTTGCGTAAAATATTTTTCTTCATCGGTCTTTACGTCCACCTACCATTCAATCGTCTCTACCGGAACCGGTCTTTCATTCAGCTTCATGCTTCCGACTTTTCCATTCTTCATTTTAATTACACGATCTGCCATCGGCGTGATCGCTGAGTTGTGTGTGATCAGGATCACTGTCATCCCTCGTTCACGGCACATATCCTGTAAAAGCTTTAATATTGCCTTACCGGTATTGTAATCCAGCGCCCCTGTCGGCTCATCACACAAAAGAAGCTTCGGGTTCTTTGCCAGTGCACGCGCAATCGATACCCTCTGCTGCTCCCCACCGGAAAGCTGTGCCGGGAAATTCTTCATACGATCTGCCAGTCCCACTTCCCTAAGAACCATCTCCGCATCCAGCGGATCCTTACAGATCTGCAGTGCCAACTCTACATTTTCAAGCGCCGTCAGGTTCGGAATCAAGTTGTAAAACTGGAATACAAATCCAATATCATCCCTTCTATAGGAAGTAAGCTGCCTCGGCGAATACTTTACAATATTCTTTCCATCGATCCAGACCTCTCCACTTGTTGCCGTATCCATTCCCCCCAGAATGTTAAGCACTGTCGTTTTTCCCGCACCACTTGGACCTACCACAACTGCAAATTCACCTTTTTTTATCTGAAAATCAATTCCATCTGCTGCGGCAATCTCAACTTCACCCATACGGTAAATCTTACGAACATCCCGCATTTCAACAAATTCTTTCATCATCTTTCCCCTTATCTGTAAAATTTTCTGCTTTTTTTAATTTTAACATATTGGAAAAGCAAATCAAATATGAAGTCGTAAGATTATAAAACTTTCACATTTTCCATTTTTCGCACCGTTTTTGGCTATATTGCATAATTTCGCAGTATCATTTTTGTAACATTTGTCTTTTCTGCGAATTTACAGAAGAGCATACACATGGTATTATAATATCAAGTTAAGGATAGCACTTAACGAAACCAAATAAGACGTTTTCAGTATTTTGATACTTTTTATTTTCATTTCTCCTTTAATGAAATTACAGAAAAAGAGCTTACGACATTTCCCCCGATCATATGTCGCAAGCTCTTTTTCCATTATCTGAATCTTTCCGGCATTCACAAACAGTATCCTTCTCTGTTTTTCCCACCCTGCTTCCGGAATATACTTTCAAAAATTACAGTTTTCCATGTAACTTTCTGTAACTTCTTGTTAATTATTAGACATTATATATTTTTACCGTTAAAATTTCCTTTTTTTACATTCTTTTGTCAATCTTGTTTTGCACTTCGTTATTTTGCACAATTTTATTTTAACTTTGCAGTTCTTTTAGTTTTTTTTGCGAATATACAAAACTCCCTGCAAATGCTATTATAAAAACAAGTTAAGGATAACACTTAACCGAACAAAATAAGACGTTTTCAGTATTTTGATACTTTTTATTTTCATTTCTCCTTTAATGAAATTATTGGAAAAAGAGTTTACGACATTTCCCCCGATCATATGTCGTAAGCTCTTTTTCTATTTCAGGATTTTCATATCGGTCTCCTCATGTTCGAAAAATTTTTTATATTGACATTTATAATAAGCATTCATAATTCCTTCTTGAAAACACATTTGTTCTTATACAAAAATCATTTGCACTCATTTTTTTTGCATTTATGCAAGTTTTATTATCAATTTCCAAATTCCAAATAACCTTTTGTATAAAATGATTTTACCCCTGTTATTTTGCACAATTTTATTTTTCAAAGCTTTTTTCTTTTGTTTTTTTTGCGAATATACAAATTCCAAGCCTCTTGGTATTATAATATCAGCTTGAAGATAACAACTAGATAAGAATTCCTCGGTGGGGCGGCATCTTAGTCAGTCACAATTGCCCCACTTGATTAGGAATCAAAACCAAATAAGACGTTTTCAGTATTTTGATACTTTTTTATTTTCATTTCTCCTTTAATGAAATTACAGAAAAAAGAGTTTACGACATTTCCCCCGATCATATGTCGTAAGCTCTTTTTTCATTCTACCCAACTCTTTTTCCATATATATTTTGCAGGATAAAAATCCCACTTTATTCCATCCGCTAACTAAATTATTCAAAACTTCTTTCTTATAAACTTTTACCACGTTTCCAGGCGTCAGCATTCATTTTTCCGCCTCTCTTCTGCAGATCGCTACATGTTCTGTCAAAAGAAAATGGAAATGTCAACACGGCATTTCCATTTTCTTTCAAAGCTATTTTTCTGTCTTTATACATTTTCTTGCAAGAATACAGATCACGATGGTAATGACCATATCCGGGAGTGTATTTCCAAGCGGAATATCCACATTCATCAGAATACGGTAAAGTATAAAACCGATCACCCAGATTACACCATTCATGACATCCAGAGATACTTCCAGGCTGTCCTTTCTCTTCAGAATGAAGAAATCCGCAATCTGGATTGCGATCATCGGCGCGAATACAGAACCGATCAGGTACAGGAAATCGGTAATGTTGTCCATCGGATAAATGATTGCTCCGATCATTCCGATCACAGTTACAACAATTGCTGCATATTTCCCATTGATTTTTGAAAATACTGACTCTGACGAAATTCCTGCTGAGTAAGCATCCAGGAAGGTTGTCGTAACGGTAGAAAATACAATGATCAGAAGTCCTGCTATTCCAAGTCCAGCTTTTACCATGATACTTGCAATATCAGACTCTCCTGTGTAAATTGCAGCGTTCATACCGATCACGTACATCCAACAACTGACAACTCCATAAACAACGGTGCTGACTGCGGTTGCTTTTACCGGTTCTTTTGCTTCTCTTGTATAGTCACTGATCAGTGGCAGCCAGGAAAGTGGCATGGCAACAGAAAGCTCTACTGCTGCACCAAACGTCATGGCATCTCCGCCTGCGCCTGCTACCGATCCGTCACCAAAGATCACTCTGCTGAGTACCAGTGTCAGGATAAATAAAGCAGCCATTGCAACCGTATTGATCTTGCCAAGATTTGTGATTCCGATCACAATCCATAAGATGATCAGTACACCGATCACCAGACACCATACCCATCTGCCGGTATGAAGAACACCATTTGCTGCAAGTGCCCCATCATAAATCATAATCGCTGTCCAGCCAACCAGCTGCAGCACATTCAGGAAGGAAAAGAAGATTCCTCCCTTCTCGCCAAAACTCATTTTTACTGTTTCCATTGCACTTCGTCTGGTCTTTCCACCAATTACTCCGGCAAGGAAAAGCATCATGCATCCTATGATATGACCAATAATAATCGCCAGAACTCCTTTTCCGAATCCAAGCGGCGCAAAGTAAGTACCGGTCAGGATCTCTGCAAGGGACACGCCTGCCCCAAACCAGATCAGTCCATTTTCAAAGATAGAGGTTCTCTTTTCATTCATACTTCTATTCCTCCACTTTGCTTTCTGTATATTCATTTTTAATTGCAAATCCGTGATTCATCGGACCACTGCCTTTGCCAAGATCCAGCATTGCTGCAAGTGCTCCGGAAATATATTTCTTCGCACGTTCTACTGACTCATCCAAATCATATTCTTTTGCAAGATTTGATGCGATCGCACTGGATAAAGTACATCCTGTTCCGTGCGTGTTCGGATTGTCGATCCGCTCTCCGTAGAACCACTTATATCCACCATTTCTCCACAGCAGATCATTGGCATCGTTCAGTTGATGCCCTCCCTTACAAAGAACTGCACAGTGATATTTGGTGCCGATCTCTTCTGCTGCTCTTATCATATCCGCCTGCGACTGGATTTTCATACCTGCAAGCACTTCTGCTTCCGGGATATTCGGAGTCAGAACGGTTGCCATCGGAAGCAGGCAGCTCTTCAGCGCATCAATCGCTTCCTCGCTGATCAGTCTTGCTCCACTTGTTGCTACCATAACCGGATCAACTACAATATTTTTCGCATCATATTCTTTTAATTTGTCTGCGATCTTTGTAATCAGACCACTTGAAGATACCATTCCAATCTTCACTGCATCCGGGTAAATATCCGTGAAAATATTATCCAGCTGTTCTCCTAGGAATTCCGGCGTTACCTCCATAATTCCGGTAACTCCGGTTGTATTCTGTGCAGTAAGAGCCGTAATTGCGCTCATAGCATAGACTCCGTTACTGATCATTGTTTTGATATCTGCCTGGATACCTGCTCCTCCGCTTGAATCGCTTCCTGCAATTGTAAGTGCTGTTCTCATTTAACTCTCTTCCTCTCTTTTTCCATAATTCTAAATATTTTGTAACTGTTCAGAGCCAAGCAAAATTTCATAAAACAGGTGTAAAATGCTTGCATTTTTAAGATTGTTTTTGAAATTTTAT
>NZ_JAQDVB010000009.1:124940-134087 GCF_027674365.1 Coprococcus sp. AM11-30B
ATTGAAATAAAAAGAAACACCTGCCATGCACAAGTGTCTCTGAAAAAATCAATATGACTTCCTGCGACGGCATGATCCGTATCAGGTAAAAAGGGTCGAAGCTCTTTTGCTTCCTCTCAGCCTGTCTTTCACCGGCTCCCCCGTCTTTATTATTCTGTCTCTACAAATGTTGTCTGCTTTGTAACTCCTGTTAGACTCTCTCTGGTTCAGGATAAGCCTCTCCAAAAGTCTCAACAGTCACTTTTTTCATCTTCTGTTCTTCCAGCGGTCTGTCACTGTAGTCTGTTGCCGTCTCAGCAATTTTATTTACAACCTCCATACCTTCTGTAACTTTACCAAAAGCTGCATATGCACCGTCAAGATGTGGTGAAGTCTTATGCATGATGAAGAACTGTGATCCTGCCGAATCCGGATTCATTGTACGCGCCATAGAAAGAACGCCCGGTTCATGCTTCAGATCATTTACAAAACCGTTCTGCTTAAATTCTCCTTTGATACTGTATCCAGGACCACCCATTCCGGTTCCATCCGGGCATCCACCCTGGATCATGAATCCACTGATGACACGGTGGAAGATCAGTCCATCATAGAATCCCTTATTTACAAGAAATACAAAGTTATTCACTGTATTCGGTGCAATTTCCGGATATAATTCCGCTTTGATCACATCGCCATTTGCCATTTCAAATGTTACTATTGGATTTGCCATTTTATACAATCTCCTTTTCATTGATTTCTCTACCTATTGTAACGGAACTTTTCCCGTCCGTAAATAGTTTTTAGAAAGTCTTTATACATTTTCCAGACAATATCCGATCACCAGAAACCAGTGCCAGATAAAATCCTCAAACTTCTCTTTATTCTTATGCCGGAGCATCAGATGCTTTCTCCTCCGGTTTCAGTGTCGATAAAAACACAGCAGCCAGAATGATAACACCACCAAGGCACTCTCTGAAACTTGGAACTTCTTTCAGAAACAGAAATGCGCTTAAAGTCCCATACACCGGTTCCAGTCCGGATAAAATTCCGGCAATCCTTACCTTCACAGTCCGAAGTCCACTGATAAATAAAGAATGTGCAACTGCTGTAAAAATAATTCCAAGCATCATCAATACGCCTGCATCTGCAAGTGTAATCACCGGCTTCAACACAAACATCATCGGGATCAACACGATCGTTGCAGTTCCCTGTTCATAAAGCGACACCAGTGTTGCCGGATATCTGCTGGAAAAACGGCGATTCATCAGTGACAATATTGCATAGGTAAATGCACTCAGAAGTCCCCACAGAACTCCCTGTGTAATCTGATTATCCATCTGAAATGCGGGTACGATAAAGAATACTCCGACTAGCATCATCAGTGTACAAAACACATCCGATTTCTTCAGTTTTTCATGGAACAGGTATGGCTCCAGAAAAATAACAAATACCGGAAAAGTTGATACCGTAAGCGTACCAACTGCAACCGTCGAACTCTGGATCGACTGCATATAACTACTCCAGTGTATTGCTAAAACTGCACCTGCTCCGACCATCCACAAATAATCACTTTTCTCCTCCAGGCGAATTTTCTGCTTTTTAAAACGCAGAAAAATCCAGAGGAAAATAGATGAAAAAAATACCCTTCCAAGCACGATGATCACTGCAGGCAGATCTACCAGCTTGGCAAACAGTCCGACAAAACCAAACAATGCCACAGCAACATGTACTGAAATTAAACCTTTTCTCTGACTCTCTTTCATATGAAAACCTTTCTCTATTCAGGCTGATCTACCCGGAAATGTTCCATTAAAATCGGCATATATTCCTTACTGTATTCTCCAAGCGAATAATTTCCCCTGTTCAGACACCAGTCTGATACCAGTGCCCGCTCACAGAGTGAATAATACTTGGTAATCTCCTGGATACTCTTCTCTCTGCTGATCTGATTTCGCACATGCCCCTCTTCTATGATCCTGCTGATCAGCTTGTAATAAGTACGGTTCTGATCCAGAAGATTCCTGTCTCCCTTGGCAATCAATTGTGTTGAATATAAGGATGATAACAATGCTACATCAATCTTCTGCTCCATAAATGAATGCGATCGGTAATTGAGATACATCAGTTTATCAAAACTGTTCATTTCCGGATCCAGTTCATCTTCAAGCTTTGCATAATTCTCATCCAGAATAGTTGACAATGTATCAAGCAGAGAATCTTTGCTGCTGAAATAATAATAGAACGAGCCTTTTGATGTCTCAGAAAGACGGATGATATCATCTACTGTCGTATCATCATATCCTTTTTCATAGAACAATTCCCATGCGGCATCTACAATCCGCCGCTTTACATTCTGTTTTGCTGCCATCTATCTACCTCCTATGGTATCATGTTCCACGCGGAGCGTTTTTTATTATCAGGAAAGACCTTTCTTAACAGATAAAAAAAGACCGGCTGCGTCATACGCCCCGGTCCTTTTCAGGTTTACGTGGACATGTTTTTCCCCGTAAACAAGTATATCGTATCTACATTCCTTTTGCAACATCAACACATGCCTTCATTGCATCAATGATTGCACTTCTGAATCCGTGTTCTTCCAATACACCTACGGCTTCAATCGTTGTTCCTGCCGGTGAACATACCATGTCTTTGAGTTCTCCCGGATGCTTTCCTGTTTCAAGAACCATCTTCGCACTTCCAAGAACTGCCTGTGCTGCAAATTTGTATGCCTGTGCTCTCGGCATTCCCTCTGCAACAGCGGCATCTGCCATTGCTTCGATAAATATAAATACATATGCCGGTGAACTTCCGCTTACTGCAACAACTGCATCCATCATATGCTCTGTCACAACTTCTACCTTACCAAATGCAGAAAGGATCTTGCATGCATAATCAAGTTCTTCTTTTGTTACATGTTCATTCGGTGTGGCAGCTGTCATACCTTCTCCAACCATAGCCGGAGTGTTCGGCATTGTACGAACAATCTTAACATCTTTTCCAAACTGTTCGGCAAGCCATGCAAGTGTCTTTCCTGGTGCGATCGTGATAATAAGCTGTTCCGGTCTTACCAGATCTTTTACTTCCTGAATGACATCTGCATAAAACTGTGGTTTTACAGAAAAAATAACAACTTCTGACTTTTCAATTACTTCTTTATTGCTATCAGTAACATTGATTCCATAAAGTTCTTTTACTTTTTCGCGACCTGGTGCAAAAAGATCTGCTCCGATGATTTCTTCCGGTTTGAATACGTTACTTTTAATAACGCCTCCCATAATTGCTCCTGCCATATTACCTGTTCCGATAAATCCTAATTTCATAGTCTTTCTCCTCCTGATGAACTTAAAACCTTATACATTTTCATTTTCATTTTGTATACAATCATTTAATTTGTATACAAATTTCTTTCTGCATTCAATGTATCACTTCCTCTGTTTAAAGTCAACATTTTCACAATAGAAAATGCCGTTTTTCGTCGAAAATACATGCACCATTGTATACAATCGTCAGTCTGTACTCTTATATTAAACGCAACTTTACATATACCTAATTTTATTTTTTACAAACTCCGTTTTAATGTGTTATACTTAATATATTCACCAGACAGAGGGGGATTTCACATGGCTGAAAAAAAGAAATCACTTGCCGATCAAGCTTATGAAATTATCAAAAATAACATTATGAATCTGACTTATCCACCAGGAATGCCTCTTACAGAAGCACTTCTGACAGAAGAGCTCGGTATGAGCCGTAATCCGGTACGCACTGCACTCAAAATGCTGCAGTCTGAAGGTCTGATCGTTACCGATTATTATAAATCCATGACTGTAAAAGAAATCACCGATAAAGATATCAATGAACTTTATCAGCTCCGCGAGCTCTTAGAGGGCAGTGCATTTAAACTGATCTTTGAAGGTGGAAAAGCGGAAGAATATTCTTATCGAATTGAAGAAAAAGTGGTACATATGTGTGCGGTTGCTTCCGATGTTTACAAGTGGGAGCTTGCTGATACGCAGATGCATCTGGAAATCGTCAGCATTTTCAATAATGACCGGATCACCAAATTCTATGAATCCAATTTATCAGAGCTGGTAAGAGTGGGTATGTATTCGCTGAAAAACGGCATGCGGATCGTTCCAACGAATGAGAATTTGAAAAAAATGGTTAAATATATGCGTAAAAATGATTATGAGCGGGCTTTTGCAATCCTGAAAAAAGACCATTTTATGCAGGGAAAAGACAGCGCCATGAAAGAAGATCAACGCAGCAGGTAATTTATCAATTAAATATTTCTCAACGCCCATCCAAAAAGGGTGCTATCCTCCATTTCGATAGCACCCCTTTCTATTATTTCTTCAATTTTTTATTCGCATTTTCAACATCCAGGAAGAAATAAATAATTACAATAATTACGGTAATAATCACCGGAATACCTGCAAACATGAATGTCAGCATTCTGTTGCAGGCTACCGTCTGTGTAAGCTGTGTCGCATCAAAATGTGCAAACGCAAGTAACCATCCACTTAATGCAGATCCAAGTCCTCCACCCACTTTCATACCGAAAGAAGTGCAAGAGTACATAGAGCCATCCATACGTTTTCCTGTTTTCAAATAAGTATACTCGGCTGCTTCAGATACAAGTGCATTGAATGTACCACCTAAAGTACAACAGGTCAATGAAATCAAACCGTACATCCAGACAAGTGCATTTGCTTTATTCATCATAGCAAAAATCAGGTATACAATACGTACTACCACATTGGCTGAAAAGAATCCAATGTTCAAAAGTCTGATATTTTTCAGTTTCTGGATGATGATCGGCGCTGCGATCAGCCCTATAACACTTGCCACAGAAGATACCGACACCATTTTTCCAAAATAATCACCACTGCCACAATTATAAATGAAATAATAAATTGCTGCTCCCATAGAAACACCCATCATAAGGTAAAACAGAAGATATAATACAGCAAGCATATCAAAATATTTGTTTGACAGTAATGTTTTCAATGTTTCGATCAGATTGAGATTCTCTGGCTGTTCCGGTTTTTTTGTTTCGCCATTATCATAAAATTCACTTTCCGGAAGCTCTTTTACTGAAAAAACAGAAATCGTATTGATCACAAGTCCAACGACAGCAAATATCAATGCAGTTGTCTTCCATCCACTGTTTCCACCACCAAAATGTTCTACCATTTTCAATGTATAATTCGAAACAAGCATATTTCCAAGTGTAGATCCAATGAAACGAAATGTTCCCATCTGGACACGCTCACTGCTGTTTTTTGTAATCAGTGATGTTAATGCCGAATATGCAATGTTATTTGCTGTATAAAAAATCGCATTTAACAAGGTATATACAATAAAGAAATACGCATACTGAACTTTATTTCCCCAACTGTCGGGAATTGCAAATAATGCAACCAATGCAACTGCATTTCCTACATAAGACCAAAGCATCCACGGACGTGCTTTTCCAAATTTGCTGTGCGTACGATCGATCAGACTCCCGAACAAAATGTCAGTCACACCATCAAGCAATTTAGAAATCAGAATCAATGTGCCTATGATCGCCGCATTTAATCCGACTGTATTCGTCAGATAAATCATTACAAAACTGGACACAAGTCCATATACCATGTTTGCGGCAAAGTCTCCTCCACCATATCCGATTTTATTATATAATTTTAAATATTTCTTTTCGTTCATTGTTTTTCTCCTCATTCCCTACAGCAATTTATTTGATACGCACTCTGGATTGGCAAACGGTCCAGGAATAACAGTCAGTCCTCTTTCATTACCAAAATAATCTCTGTTAAATACAATTGTACTTCCGTCCGGATTCTCAAATCTTTCTTCCGGCTCAAATGCCTCTCCCAAAATATCACTGTTAATCATAGAAGTTTTATATTTTCCAAGGATCTCATATACATTCGTATCCAGGATATAATTTCCATCTTTTTCCAAAAGCTTTACATACACACTGTCTTTTTCATTGATTAAACAGTCCTTTTCATTTTTCCATGCTTTTGCCCCGTTAAAATAAGCATTTCCATTAATCCATACTGGAAGCTTTCCAAAATGGTAATCCTGCATTACAAACATATTCGGTTCTTCATTATCCAGTTCAAACGGTATAATCCATTCATCATACGTCGGAAAATCATCAAATACGCTTGTTCCCTGTACCTGATTATCCATCATGATGAATCCCATATCCTCTTTCACTTCCAGCGGTTTAACCGGCCAGCTTTGTATAAAAATATTATTATAAATACGATCGTCTCCATGAAGAAATGTCATCATTCCGGCAACTTCTGTTCTGTGTTTTATATGATATGGCGTATAACGTGGCGCCATAGTTCCATTTTTTAAAGGCATATCCGAACCACTTCCAATAGAACTCATCTGCCCAAGGCACAGATTATGTACTATCGCGCACCCTTGTGATGCCAATTTAAAAGACAATTTTGAAAGACAAATATTATGATCTATAAGAGTCGGACCATGGCTGACTTCTATAAATATATCACAACTGCTCATTCCTCCCGGTACAAGCGGAATTTCCTCTGATGGTGCATGATTATTGTGAAATAAACTCTGTGTAATGCGGGTTCCCTGTGCCTGCCAGTCGCACCAGATTCCCATGGTACAATGATGAATATGATTTTTCTTCATAGTCACATCAATTGCCGCATGAAGTTTGATCCCAGCAACTTCTGCTCCGGCAAGTTCCTGCATGTTATTGATATGATGAATGTGATTATCTTCAATCGTTGAAAATACGCATCCCATTCTTCCAACAATTCCTGTCTGCTCACAATGGTGGATATGACATCTTCTGACAATATGATGACCGATTGTTTCCTTTGTCCATCCATGATATTGCCCTCTGCACACGGCATCTCTCTCCATCTGCGTTGCGCTCTTTACATGCTTGTTTGTAAAATAGTGATCATTTTCCGGATCATAATATTTTCCAAGGGAGATTCCACAGCATTTGCTGTTACTGATTTCGCAGTCCTCAATAATCCATCCTTTTGACCAATGTGGACCAATCATACCATCCTGATAAGCTGCAGGCGGTGCCCATGTTGTTGCTGCTTTCTTAACATCAAATCCACTCAATGTAATATAATTGATATGAGTTTTTGATGGAAGAAAACAATTTCTGCGGACATTAATTTCCACTTTTTCTTCATTCGGGTTTTTCCCTTGAAAATTTGCATAAATCAAAGTGTCTTCACCATCTTGTGTGGTATACCATTTATAAATAGACCACTGTGGTTCCCAGGAATGTATATATACTTCTCCTTTGACGCATTCCTCGAGACTCTGCACCTCATAAAACTGTCTGTCATCTAAATAAACCGCTCCGGTATGTCTGACAAACGGACCAAAATACCAGTCTCCTTTAATCAGTGTAGTATACGGATTATAATCTCCAAATACACTGTTACTTACACGAAGCATCCACACATTCCCCACTGTATGAACCCAGTCATGTGCTTCTTCTGCTCCAGTAATCACTGCTCCTAATGGAACTTCACTTTTATAAACAATTCTTGCCTCTTCTTTTCCCGCATTATGCGGATTTACATATTCCCGATAAATTCCAGGTGCAACCACCACTTCATCACCAGGTTTTGCAACCTGCGCTGCATCATTAATATATCGAAACGGACTTTCTTTTGTTCCATTTCCATCCTTACATGCATTTATATTTACATAAATTTTCATTATTTGCTCCTTTCAGCACACATTGCCATCGGGCCCTGATGGTTACGTCAATCTTTCACTTGCATTGCTGATAGGTGTATTATATAATCAATTAAAACCTACGAAAATATCTGAAAGAGAGTAAAACGCGCAAAAATGTATCGAAAATCGACTTTATTTCAAACAGAATTAGCAAATTATGAAGAAAATCACGCAATTGCATTTTCCAGACATCATGGCATGACTCATTCCAGTTTAGTATTAAATGACTCCCCAAACTCACTATATCAATACTACGAAATTAATATGCCTTATCTGATTTTGTACGAAAGCATCCATCCCCAAAATAATCTATCCGAATATATGGAATTTACAGAAAACAGTTTTCTCGATGCCAATATGCCCTATTCTGAATATATGAAAAGTGCTTCTGTAAAACTCCATTCACATGATTTCTATGAACTGACTTTTGTTATGTCCGGAGAATTAACTATGCATATTGAAGATGATTATATTACTTATCACGCCGGTGAATGCTGTCTTTGTAACAAAAATATTCATCATGCAGAGCAAATGAATCCGAATACAGAAATTGTATTATTTTTATTAAAAGAGGATTATGTTAAAGATGTGTTTGAAAATAATTTTTATTATGATAGAGATGGAATTTCGCACTCAATCGGTTCTGTTTTTCATCAGTTTTTTGATGAAAATAAGAAAATCTCTCTGTATAATGCAAAGATTTATACAGATTTCCGCTTAATACAGACGGTTTCCAATAATACTTACCTGTCTATTATCAATCAGATGATCAAGGAAATCTCAAGTCGACATTCCGGGAAAAGTCATATGATGAAAGCTCTGTTCTGTCGTTTTATTGAAATGTTATGTGACACAGATTTCTATGAAACACGAATTCATCGCGCAAAACTTTCGAATGATGAACAAATTATTTATCAAATAGCAAATGCTTATCAGAATAAGAAAAGTGTCTTTACCCGTAATGAAATTGAACAGATTACAGGATACAACAGTGATTATGTTGAGCGTATTCTAAAACGAAGTATTGGTAAAACGCTTTCTGAATACGGACGCAGTTTTCTTTTAAAAAATGCAGCTGATATGTTGTTACATACAGATTATAGTATTGGTAAGATATGTGAATCTCTTGGATATTCGAATCGAAATTATTTTAATCAGATTTTTCGTCAAGAATATGGGGTGTCCCCTTCTCAATATAGAAAAGCAGCCAAAAACAATCCATTACAGTCCAATTAATTTCTAGATATGACTGACTGCTTTTTTAGAACAGACACCGTGCCTCCCCTACGGAGGCTTTTTAGATAAAAATATATTTTTTACAATAAAAAAACTGCAAACCTCATCGGCTTACAGCTCCCTTACTTTCTTCATGTACCTTCAAAACCACATACAAATTTAAATCTTTAC